>CAWERM010000126.1:0-22389 GCA_963810995.1 uncultured Acidobacteriaceae bacterium
GAATCGCCTAATTAGTCAAGTTATTTATGGGACATAATACTAGGTAATCGTTCCATTGCTGCTGATAGACCTTCTGCTCAGGCGTGAGAACCTTCTTGGGTTTTGCAGTTTGTTGAGCGAAGAGGAGAGATACAGACACACAGCCGCATAGAATCGCAGCCAACAATCGCCTGCTTTCCATATATAAGGAATCTCCTTCTAAGGCATTTGTTGGGTCGAATTATAGGCCCAGCATGTCTAGCCGCGCCTTGCCTCCGTGCAGGTACGTTGGAGTAAGATGGCAGCACACCTAGAATGAGCTGCGAAAGGAAGTCAATTGGGCAAACTGGAAGGAATTTTTACTCCGCTGCTGGTGCCATTGGATGAGAACAGCCAGATCAACGAGGCTGAGCTGCGCCGCTTCGTCTCCTGGCTGATTGAGAAGGGCGTGCATGGGCTTTATCCCAACGGATCGACCGGCGAGTTCACCCGCTTTACCCCGGCCGAGCGCCGCCGCATCGTACATATCGTCAGCGAGGAGTGTGCCGGACGCGTTCCCATTCTTGCGGGCGCAGCCGAGGCCAATGTCAAGGAGACGTTGTTCGCCTGCCAGGCCTACGCCGACATGGGCGTGCGCGCCGTGGCCATTGTGGCTCCGTATTACTACAAGCTGGCGCCGGAGTCGGTATACGCGTACTTCGCGGAGATTGCGCGCAACTCGCCCATCGACCTGACGCTGTACAACATTCCGGCCTTCGCCAGCCCCATCGACGTGAACACCATCCGCCGCCTGGCCGACGGGTTTCCGCGCGTCATCGGCATCAAGGACTCCTCCGGCGATCTGGCGTTCATGATGCGCATGATCTCGGCGATCCGTCCTAACCGGCCCGACTTCACCTTCCTTACCGGGTGGGAGGCTGTGCTGATCCCCATGCTGATGATCGGCTGCGACGGCGGCACGCACGCCTCGTCCAACGTCGTTCCGGAGATCACGCGCAAGATGTACGACCTATATCGCGCGGACGACACCGCCGGAGCCATGAAATGGCAGTACCGCATCCTCGAACTGTTCGACGTGATGCTGAACCTTCCCTTCGAGTTTCCCGATGGCTTCCGCGCGGCGGCCGCGCTGCGTGGCTTCCACTTCGGCCACACCCGGCTGCCCCAGACCGGCGCGCAGCACTCACAGCACAAAGTCCTGAGCGACGTGATGCAGTGCATCCTGGCCGACTTTGAGCTGGTAAATCCTCCGTCTGCCGGTTGCCCGGTGCGCACCGGAGAGATTGGGCAGGATAAGCTACAGCAGATGGTGCAGCAGGTCTTCTATGAGATGAAGAATCGAGGCATTGTCTGAGCCAGAGTCCGACATCCGCGAGTGATCGGGCGCAGGCGCTTGCCTTCTTCGAGATCGGCGGCTGGTCGCCGGCCATGGTGGTGCTGGACGCCATGGAGAAGAACGCCAGTGTCCGTGTACTGCAGACGGAGCTGAACGACGCACCCGGAGTCACCATCAGTTTGCCGGGCGCATCGGCGACGTACAGTCCGCCACGCGCGCAGCGCAAGAGACGGCACAGGCCATGCAGACCGCCGTTCTGACGCACATTATCCCGCAGCCTTCGCAGGGCACCAGCGCAGCATGGCAGGCTGCCAAAGACTTCAACCCGCTGATTGAACAGTCGTCCGTCCACAAACCGGAGGAACCTATGAACGACCAGGCAAGCTTTGCCGTGGGACTTATTGAGACCCAGGGATTCACCGCCGTATTCGAAGCCATCGACACCGCACTGAAGACCGCGAACGTCGAAGTGCTGGCCCGCGAAAAGCTGGGCGGCGGATACATCACCATCATCATCAAGGGCGACGTGGCTGCGGTGCGCGCCGCGGTGGACGCAGGCAAGGCGCATGTGGAAGGACTGGGCAAACTGATCGCCGCCCACGTCATCCCCAGCCCTAGCCAGGGCGTGTTGTCGCTTCTGCCGAAGTAAGGGTGGGGCTATCGTTCGCTGGCGAGATAGACGGTGATTCCACCCAGCACCACGAACGCGACGATGAAGGGGATCAGAATCATCAGGTTCCAACTCGGTTGCTGGGCCAACATGGACCACAAGGCTGCGGATGAAAGACCGGCGCATTGGCGATGCCTGAAAACCACACTGCTATGCGATCCAGATGCCGCCACTGCGAGGCAAGCAGAGCAACCGCGGCCAGCAGATTGATGAGCAGCGCAAACCACTGCGCTCCAGCGAGTGGTCGATTCACTCGCTGCACAGCCTCATTCCGGCGACGCAACTGCGCCCTCCACCACAGCACTCCGGGAGCCTGTAGCCGCGCCTCATCCTTGGCGTGTGCCAGCGCATCCGTAAACGCCGACTTCAGCAGCACGGTCTGCGCGCACAGGCTACAGCCCTCTACATGCTCGCGCAGATCCGGATCGCACGCCGCGGGCCAGCCTCCGCTGCGTAGCAGGGCCATTACATCCTTCTCGCGGGCACACTGTCCCAGCATCATGCGCAGCCCCTCTCCGCCGAAGTCTTATTGCGCAGCAGTCGCGCCATCTTGCGCCGCGCGCGGAACAGCAGCAGACGGATGCTGGCTGATCTGAGACCGGTAATCTCGGCAATCTCGTTATGCGTGTAATCTTCCGCATAGGCCAGCCACAAAAGTTGACGGTCTCTTGGCCTCATCTGCGCCAGCGCCGGACCCAGCATCAACTGCGCATCGCTGGCATCCGAACCGTCCTTCGCGGCAAACAGCATCTCCGGCAGCTCATCCATCGAGCTGGTCCGCGGACTTCGCCAATGGTCATGCAGCAGGTTTGTCGCAATACGGAACAGGTAGCGCCGGCACGCTACTTCGCCATCCGGCAGATGCGATGCGCCCAAGAAACGCAGATACGCCTCCTGCATCAGGTCGTCGGCCAACGCGGGGTTACCGCAGACGCGCGCCAGATAGGCCCACAGCGAACGGGCCGACCGCTGGTAGAACGCTGCGAACGCATCACTATCCATGGGCTGCGCGGCGTACAGTGCGGCAACGCCGGTCTCCAGCCGCGCAATGGAATAGTCCCAAATCACACGCACACGCCTCCGTTCCGTATCGCGCGACATCGAGCTTCACTGTCGCTCGCTTGCATCTTGTTCCGCCTTGCGCGCTCCGCCGGCATTATCGGGTAATAGCTCGAGCCGGCCAGCCAGAAACCACGTAATCCCTGCCGAGATGATAAACCCCAGGCCCGGCATCATCACCACCATCCCGAATACCAGAAGCGGTATAGCCAGAGAAGGATCGACATGACGCAGCATCAGCAGACCGATTCCCAGCAGCGCCAGCACCACGCCAATCTGCAGCGGTGTCAGCACCCGGGCCAGGGCGCTTGGCATTCGCTGCTGATCGTGCTTGAAGTCCACCGGGATCGGGGCCGCCTCCAGAAAGCGCTTGCCGGCCTCCGTGCCCATGTAGGTCAACAACTCCTGGTTGTTGCCAAAGCGGTCGATCAGCTTGCTATGCACTTCAGTCTGCAGCCGGAAGATGCGGTTCCATCGCCGGTTCTGCAGAAACATGTGGATGAGCCATAGCAAGGAGCCCAGCAAGATGAGAAAACCCAGACAGGCGGCCAATGGACCCATCATGTCTTCCAGCGCGCGATCCGCTGCCCATTGCTGCGCCTGCGGCGACTCCGGCACGGAGATCTGCTGCGGAGCCGATACCAGATCGGGCCAGATACTGCGCGTCAACACCTCATCCCGGCGGCCGTTGCCTCGCGGCAGGTGCGAGAACAGGTAGAAGTCCGGGTTGCGCACCACCTCCGGATGCGCAACAAGAAATTTCGCCAACTCGGGATTGTTGCGTGCCACGTAGTCCTTGTCGGCAAGCAGCGTCGGGTCGCGCGCCACTACCGTCGTCAGTGTAGGGCTCAGGCGCAACAGCTTGATGAGCTGGTCCTGGGTGGCAGTGGAATCCGCGTCGCCTGAGGCTGTGGGGGCAAGCGCATTACTTATCTTTGCGCGCCCCGGCGCAGACTGTTGCGCTTGCACTTGCGGAACCCCGGCAAAGATTGCCAGCAACAGTACGGCCGGGCCAACCAACATGGATATCGTTCGACTTAGCTTTTGCATAACACCCTTTCGCTGCCATAGGGAAGATGTGGCTTCCTCTATACAACGGACCGGGGCGCATTCGGTTAACAACTTTATTCAAATGGATAGAGACCTGAGAGCGTCGCAGTAGAACAGTGCTACCTGCAAGCCTTATTTATTGGCTTGCTCGCCAGGCGTTGCGGCGGGCGCTTTGGCAACCGGCGGGGTGTAGGTTGGACTGGAGGCAGTACGTTGCGGGACGAACTCGGCAAGCACGGTGAGCACGACCACCAACAGAAGACCCCAGCCAAACATCCATAGCTGTTTGGCGAACCGAACCACCTTGCTGTCATCTGTCATATCGTATTTCATGGCGCTTCCCTCCTGACCCTGGCACTGGTTCGATTTAGTGCTAAATCGAGAAGATACTCTTCTGTATTAAGAGTGGGTAGATATTTTGCTAAGAAATTGTAAGTTTCTGTACCTGGATGCTCACCCGTTCCGCGACCGTGCGCCCATCGAAGAACGGAGAACAGACAAGTGCTATCAGTTGGTGACCACATGCATGGCGAAGCCCGCGCAGGCCACCGCGATCACGTCCTCCACCACGGCAATTTTCCAGTCGGCGCAGCCGATCCTCTGTACAGTGTCGCGCCGGACCATGAACCCGGTGAAGGCCCCCAGCGCCGCCCCCAGCACACCCAGCAGGACTCCCTCCAGCCCCGGCCCGGCCATCGCAGTTGCGGCGATGGAACCGATCAGCCCACCCAGGATAAGCCGCGCCATCAGCGGTCCCGCCGCAATCCTGTCGAGCGTTCGCGGAAGTTTGTCGGCGATTATCTCACCGACCGCAAGCACCGTGAACGCGATGGCAACCGCCAGCCGTCCCGTCCACGAGGCCCAGGTACCGTCCACGGGAAGGTATCCCAGGTAGGAAAACCAGCACAGCACAGCCATCGGGGTTAGCGCACGCAGTCCCGTCGTCACTCCCAGCAGTGGGATGGCCAGCAGCCAAGACAAGATTGCGATCAGCATGAGGCCACCTCTGGAGCCGCTATTGCAGTCAGTCCGCGACGCGTTCTGGCGGCCGAACCACTGGTGATGGAGAGTGTCTCACGCACAGGGGACTGTTGGGTACAGTGTCGCGGGAAAGTTTAGCCGGAGAGTTACGCCCGCAGCCATCCGTACAGAGGGAAGCGCTCGGCCATCTCCAGCACCTCGCCGCGAATCTTCGCCAGTCTGGCCTCGTCGGCCCGGTGTTCCAGCGCCTCGACGATCCATCCAGCGATCACCCGCATCTCAGGCTCCTTCATGCCGCGCGTGGTGAGCGCGGGCGTACCAATGCGGATTCCGCTGGGCTTCATGGGCGGATTGGTGTCGTACGGAATCGCATTCTTGTTCACCGTGATGCCCGCGTGGCCCAGCGCGTGTTCGGCATCGCTACCCAAAATTCCCTTCTGGAAGACGTCCACCAGCATCAGGTGAGTGTCTGTTCCGCCGGAGATGATGCGGAATCCTCCCTCGGCCAGGGCCTGGGCCAGCACCTTGGCGTTGGCCACGGTCTGCCGCGCATACTCGGCAAACTCCGGCTGCAGGGCCTCGCCCAGCGCCACTGCCTTGGCCGCGACGATGTGCATCAGTGGGCCGCCCTGCTGGCCGGGAAAGACGCTGCGGTCGATTCCTGCTGCGAACTGTTGTGCGCAGAGAATCAGGCCCGCGCGAGGTCCGCGCAGTGTCTTGTGTGTAGTGGTTGTCACAACATGGGCGTGCGGTACCGGCGATGGATGCACGCCACCAGCAACCAGTCCCGCGAAGTGCGCCATGTCCACCATCAGCGATGCGCCCACCTTGTCCGCGATGGCGCGCATCCGGGCGAAGTCGAACTGCCGCGGGTACGCGCTTCCTCCGCCCACGATCACCTTGGGCTGCTCGCGCACCGCGGTCGCCTCCAACTCGTCGTAGTCGATGGTCTCTGTGTCGCGGCGAACCTGATACCCGACGACGCGATAGAGCTTGCCTGAGAAGTTGAGCTTGTGGCCGTGGGTCAGATGGCCGCCGTGGGCCAGGTCCAGCCCCAGGATCGTGTCGCCGGGAGAGCACAGTGTCATATAGGCCGCCGCGTTGGCCTGCGAGCCGGAGTGTGGCTGTACATTCGCATGCTCCGCGCCGAAGAGCTGCTTGGCGCGGTCGCGTGCCAGATTCTCCACCACATCGGCGTACTCGCATCCGCCGTAATAGCGCTTTCCGGGATAGCCCTCGGCGTACTTGTTGGTGAAGACCGTGCCCGCCGCCTCCAGTACCGCGCGGCTGACAAAGTTCTCCGAGGCGATCATCTCCAGCCCCTCGTGCTGGCGCAGTACTTCCTGTTGAATTTGGCTGGCAATCTCGGAGTCCGCGGTAGCGAGTGGGGCACTCAAATCAATCGGCATACATACATCTTATGACATCGCAGTTCTGCTCACTCACCCAACCCGTAAAGCCAGCTTTCTCAAGGTGCTAACACCGAGGTGCAATAGGCAAAAGGCTGAAGTGGAATGGAGAAAATCTCTCAATGTGCCGATGATTAAAGTGCCGGCAGTGCCAGCGCGCGCTGCGGCAGAACAGAGGAACCGAAGATGCATAGCTTTCTGGTTGCCGCGTTGTTTGTCGGTATGGTGCTCGCGCCCTGCGTGGTCGCGATGTTCTCCGGCATCGAATAGGCAATCCCGCTCGCCATGAGTCTTTGTTCTCTTTCACCCCATCATTCTGAGCGGAGCGCATCAGCCGCGTACAGCCGTCTACCGAAGAGCGCGGTGCCGAGCCGTATGCAGCTGCTGCCCTCCTGAATGGCCACGGCAAAGTCGTTGGACATCCCCATGGAGAGCTGGGTAAGCGTGGGGCATGCGGCAAGCGATCGATCGCGCAGGAGGCGAAGTTCGCGGAAGTACGGGCGCGTGCGCTCGGGATCTTCCGACCAGGGAGGCACCGTCATCAGCCCAGCCGGAATGATCCCTTCGAGCGGCACGAGGCCCGCCAGCAGGGCTGGCAGCTCCGCGGGCAACACGCCATGCTTGGACTCTTCGTGGCTGAGCTTGACCTCGATCAGGATGGGTAGCCTCTTGCCCAGTGAGCGCGCGGCGCCGTCCAGGCGAGTGGCAATCTTCAGCGAATCGACCGCATCGATGGAGTGAAAGAACTCCGCGGCGCGAGTGGTCTTGTTGGATTGCAGCGGCCCAATGAGATGGAACTCAGCATAGGGCAGGTGTGTAAGGGCGATGGATTTCTGCTGCCATTCCTGCACACGGCTTTCACCGAAGAGGCGAAGGCCCGCGGCGTATGCCTCAAGCACGGCCTCGGCAGGGTGGTTCTTGCTGACCGCCATCAGCGCAACCTCCGACTCCGGGCGGTTGGCAATGCGGCAGGCCTGGGCGATCTTTTCGCGAATGCGGGCAAGATTGGCGGCGAGAGACATCCTACGAGCATCTTATTGGTTTTCTAGTGCGATGCAGAAAGGAGATCCATGGGCGCTCGAGTGTGGCCGGTTGTGTTGCTGATTGGGTCGAACATTTTTATGACCTTCGCGTGGTATGGCCACCTGAAGTTCAAAGGAGTGGCGTTGTGGAAGGTGGTCCTGGTGAGCTGGGGGATTGCGTTCTTCGAGTACTGCCTACAGGTGCCGGCCAACCGGCTCGGCTCCCAGGTCTACTCTCCGGACCAGCTCAAGGTGATTCAGGAGGTGATTACGCTCAGCGTCTTCGGGGTGTTCACGGTGCTTTACTTCGGCGACAGGCTGCATTGGAACCACGCCGCCGCAGCCGGATGCCTGGTGGCCGGGGCCTTCTTCATGTTTCATAAATTTTGAGGGCCTATGCGACTCAACGCATAGACCCCCGGAGTTGAATAAGTCCGCAGTGCCCGTACGCGCCAACCGTACGGCTAGTTGAAGATCGCTCCCAGCGTAACGTTTGTATTGGCGGGAGTGACAAGATTGCCATTGTTGTACACAGCGTTCGAGAACGTGATGGAGCAATAGTTTGGACCTGCTGCCGTAATCACCACGGGATTCAGCGGCACGCCACTCGCGTTACTCGGCGTGCAGTTGTAGGACCAACCACCGAAGGCGCCCCCACTGGCTTTCAAGACCACGGTGGTGCCCATGGGGTAGGTCGCCGTGCAGACCGAGCCGCCTGTGCCTCCATTGAGGGCCCAGCCTGGACCGCAATGCAGCACGTTTGCCGTGCCCGTGGCGGAAGGAGCGGTAATCTCCCAGTTGGTCGTATTTTCTCCTTCGTTGTAGATGGTGAGCGTAGACAACAGTGCGAAGGCCTGCGTACCGGGATAGCAGGAACCAGGGGTTGGCGGATCGCCGCTGGGATTGGGAAGTACCAAGGGGCAGTTGAAGGTCGCTGTAGCCGTCTGTATGCTGCCATCGCTGCTGGTTGCTTCGGCAATAATGTCAGCGCCTCCATTCCCGTAGGCCGTGACCGTCCCAGCGGTGGCCCCCGAGTTGCCTCCGGAGTTGGTGTCGACGGGAAAGACACTGGGCCAGGATGATATCCAGGTGAGGGTGGGTGAGTTGGTCAGGTCGCGGACGTAGGGTGCGGTCGAGAATGTACCGATCGCCAGAAACTGCCCGGTGTCCTGCAAATTGCCAACCGTAATCGAAGCCGGAATGATCGTAAGCGAGAGCAGAGGCTCCGGCGCGGCGGTTAGGGAGACCACGACGGACGCGGTACTGGAGACCACGCTGCCATCGGGGTTGGTCAACTCCGCCGTCACGGTGCTGGTACCCGCGCTTACGCCCGCGGCAAGCCCGGTCGCGCTGACCGACGCAACGGTTGGAATGCTGGAACTCCACTTGATCTGGGGCGAGTTGGTGACATCGGTCTGTAGGCCGGTGCTTCCTGAGGTGCCGAGAGCAATAAATTGGCCCGTTTGACCCGACGCCGAGAGCGCCTGAGAGCCAGGCAGAATGCTGACCGCTGTGTACTTCTCGGTGGTTCCCCCCACCACGGTGAAGGTCGCGGTCCCGGTCACCACAGTCCCGCTTGGAGAGTTGACATAGATGGCGGCAATCGTCGTGGTTCCCTGACCTATCGCCGTGGCCAGCCCGGCAGCGTTGATGGTGGCAATCTGTGCGCTGCTTGCACTCCAGACTACCTGGCCGGTCAGATCCACCGTAGCCCCCGAAGAGGTCGTTCCGATGGCGAGGAACTGGCTGGTTTGGTTCGGCGAAGCCACCGACTGCGAACCTGGAATCACGGTAATCGAAGTGATCGTACTGCCACTTCCCCCAGCGGAGGTCCCGGCAATATTGACCGTCAGGTCGGAGGTCGCAATCACATTATTGGACGATGTTGCTGTAATTTGGACGTATCCAGATGCCACCGCTGTCGCCAACCCGGCGGAGTTGATGGTGGCAACATTCGGGTTGCTGGACGACCAACTCACCGAACTTGTAACGTTATTCGTCGTCTGGGGCCCTGAACCCATCTGCTCGTCCGCGTACGCCGTGTACTGTGCCGTTTGCCCAACCGCGGTCAAGACCTCAATCCCGGGTCCGGGTACGATGGAGAGGGATTCCACCTTATTGCAACCGGCAAGCAACAGGCCAAGCAGAATCGGTAGCAGAGACGCACGAGAGCGCAGGGTCATAGCAAATGCTCCTGCCCCAAAGGTATTAAGTGCCAGGCGCGAAACACCATGCCACTTTCGCTATGTTGATGCAACTTTTGTACCAAGCACGGCCGCTGGACCGGCTCAGCGAGCGCGTGGTGTCGCGGCGGCAGGACGATTGCCGCTAGGCGGATCGACCGGATTGAACTTGCGCGCCAGCTCCGGCGTGGACTGCACGTCCGCCGCGGGCGGATTGTCGGCCTTGGCCACCTCCGCGGCAAAAACGTAGCTCGGCCCAAACATATTGCTGGTGAAGATCACAAGTTTCTTGTCCGGCGAGAAGCGCACATTCGGCTCTTCGCGATAATTGTGGTGCGACATGTTGACCAGGTGTTCGGACCGGAAGACGCCGGGCTGCCAGAAGGTAGGCGAGTTCAGCGCGCCATCCCCGCCACGGACCAACTGCGGACGGAAGAGTTCTATCCACTCGCCATCCCTGGCCTTGGCCACCTGGCCGGGATCGCCGCCATCGCCGCAGAAGAGGTCGAGGTCCTTGGTGAGGTTGAAGTGGATCGACCACTCGTCGCGCTGCATGTGATAGGCAATGCGCTGGCCAGTCTTCAGGTTGCGACCCGCAAGGAAGAAGTCCTCGCCCTTGGGAAACTGCCAGTCGTACCAGATGGTCTCGCCATCCAGACCCCAGAACTCGTGGCCCGCGATCTCCATCAGCATGGTGCGCTTGTGGATGAGGGTGTTGTGGGTGCCATCGGTGTGGATCATCCAGATTCGGTCCACTTTCTGCCAGGGGCCCTCATGGCAGTACATCAAAAGGGTGGGATCGGTTGGCGAAAACAGCAGATGGTTCACCCAGTCTGTGGAGTGCAGCAGGGTTGTGATGGTTCCCGGCTTCTCTCCCTTTGGCCCCTTCTCCAGCCGGATGGTAAACAACACCAGTGGCAGTCGGGCGGCCAGCCGTGCCTCCATCATCGCCCCTTTGTTGGCAGGCTGATAGTGCGGCCCCTGGGTCGCGCTGGCGACTTTGTTATCCGTGGCTGCAGGCGCTGGAGTGGCTCCGGGTGCTGCGGCGGCCGCAGGTAGATTCGAGCCATACTCCTTGCCCGTGGCGTCGCCCACAATGTACGTCCCCGCCGCCAACGTCTCGTCCGCATTGACGCTGACAATACTCCGCTTGGCAGGCAGGTCCACCAGTTTGCGGACCGCTCCGGTGTTGGTGTCCGCCTTGTAGACTGCGTTCACTCCGGACGTGTCGGTCTTGGTAAAGAAGACGCTGTTTGTCTTGTGCCCCACCACCAGCGCATGCACCGTTCCCGCGCCGCCGGAAGCGTCCGGCGGGTTCGCCACCAACAGCTTGGTCTTCAACGTCGCCATGTCCATCACATGGATCCCATCCGGCGCGGTGTATATCATCTGCTTGCCATCCGGCGTATAGGCATTCACGTTGAAGTAGAAGCCGCCGGAGTTCGGCTCGTCGCTGAGCCGCCACACACGATGGCCAGTGTCCTTGTCCACCCAACTGCGCGGCGGTGTTGGCGCGCCGGCTGTGGCCTGCGCCGGGCATGCGAGGGGAAGCGGAAACAGGGCGAGCACGAGGGCGGACGCAGCGAGTGTGGTAAGGCGTAGAGTGAGCATAGTTTTCAGACGGCTGCGCGCGTGGAAAAGACGCGAGGGAATGGGTCAGCGAGCGTGTCGAGGGGAGTGAGTGATAGCGCCAATCCGCGGAAGGGCTTGGCGTTGCAGCCCCAATGCGCGTAGAAGGGACAGATGGAGATTTTGTCCTCGGTGGAGATGGGCGCGACGGACCGGCGCACGGCGGAGCACTTCGGCGTGCCGCTGGCGGAGTTGATGGAGAACGCTGGAAGAGCAGTCGCGGAGTTTTGTATGCGACAGCTACCGGCGGCGGAGCGCGTGGTTGTGCTGTGCGGCAAGGGCAACAACGGCGGCGACGGGTTTGTGGCGGCGCGCGTGCTTGCCGAGGCTGGCATAGATGCCGCTGTGATGCTGTTGGGACGCGAAAATGAGGTGAAGGGCGAGGCTACCCGTGCGCTCGCACGTCTCCGCTCGGAAACCGCATCGGTCGCGATTACGTGCATACTCGATGAGGCTGCGCTCACGGCAGCAAGCGATGCTATTAACTCTGCGGATCTGCTGATCGACGCGGTGGTGGGCACCGGCTTCAAGCCGCCGTTGCGCGGACTGCCTGCGGGACTGCGCGAGATGGTCGCGAAATCCTCCGCATCGGTGGTTGCCGTCGATCTTCCGTCGGGATGGGATGCGGATTCCATGGCGCGGACTGCGCCGGATGCGTTTCACGCAGACGCTGTGGTCACATTTACGCGGCCAAAGCTGGCGCATGTCTTTGGCCATCTGACCGGCGCGACGTTTGGCCCGGTCGTAGTCGCAGAGATTGGATCGCCCGCCGAGGCAATCATCTCCAACGGCAACCTGACTTGGGCAGGAGCGGCGAAATCGATCGCAGAACAGCCGCGTAATATCAACTCGAACAAAGGAATGTATGGCCATGTGCTGGTGGTCGGAGGAAGTTATGGGACGGCCGGAGCGCCTTCGATGGCCTCACTGGCCGCGTTACGCGCGGGCGCAGGGCTTGTCACCGCCGCAGTGCCGAAGAGCATCCTGGAGCTGGTTGCCGCAGTTGCGCCGGAGCTGATGCTTACGCCGTTGCAGGAGGGAACGGAGGGTGCGGTATCGCTGGAGACATTCGCGGTGCTGCAAGAGTTGATTAAGACAAAAAGAATTTCCGTTGTGGCCCTGGGGCCGGGGCTTTCGACCATGGGTGGGGCCCCCGAGTTTGTTCGCAAATTGGTTGCGGTTTGTACATTGCCGATGGTGATCGACGCCGATGCTCTGAATGCCTTTGCAGGACGGGCCAATCTGCTGGATGGAAGCGGTCGAACCCTTGTCCTGACACCGCATCCAGGCGAGATGGCGCGCCTCACCGGCCTGACCGTCGCCCAGGTTGAGGCGGACCGGATTAATCTTGCGCGCAGCTTTGCCACGGAACACAAGCTGACCCTGGTGTTGAAGGGATGGCGCACCCTGATTGCCCATCCCGACGGACGAATCGCGGTGAATACCAGTGGCAACCCGGCGCTGGCCAAGGGCGGCAGCGGAGACATCCTCACCGGCATCATCGCCGCGCTACTGGCCCAGTTCCCAAACGAAGCGACACGCGCGGTGGAGGCTGCCGTCTATCTCCACGGGCTGGCCGCTGATTTTGCCGCACGCGCCATGGACGAGCACACGGTCCTGGCCACTGATACGCTGGCGCATCTCTCGGATGCATTCCGCTATCGCGTGAAGGATGCCGATGGCCTGACCTGGCTCTGCGGACTGAATGAGAACAATGCTTAACACCGACTGACACCGAAAGGCACCGATTATTTAAGAACAGGGAGAGTAATGAAAGAACGGAGATGCAAGACGCGCTCGGTGGAGGAGACGCTGGCGCTGGGCGAGCGCATCGCAGCGATGCTGCATCCGCCGATGATCGTAATTCTGCGCGGCGAGGTTGGTGCGGGCAAGACGATGCTGGTGAAGGGAATCGCCGCGGCCCTGGGCGCGGCTGCCGAAGATGAAGTGACCAGTCCCACCTTCACCATCGTCCACGAGTACCAGGGCACCACAGTCCGGCTCTTTCATCTCGACCTCTACCGCCTGGAGACGGAGGAGCAGATTGCAATCCTGGGCATCGACGAGATGGCGAGCTATCCCGATTCGCTGCTTCTGATTGAATGGGGCGAGCGCTTCGAGAGCATTGTGCAGCGTTCTGCCGGAGAAATATATATGGAGCACGGCGAAGATGACGAACGCGGCCTGATTATTCGTCTGAAAGAGTAGTTCTTACGCAGCGGGATCGAAGATGGGTCCCTTGCTCCGGCCTGTGTAACGATAAATCGCGCACTCTTCATCACCCGTGGAGCCATACTCCTTCTGCCGCGCGATGGCTTCCAGATCGGCGGCATGGTCCTCCGGCGACATCGGTACATTATCCAGAAAAAGCTGCGTGAAGGCTGGGTTGCGATCGATGACATTGGCGCACTCGGCGTTGACGTAGAGGAGATCCAGCGTGTCGGGCCGGTCGGCAAACTGCGTTTCGATGCGGCGCAACAACTGTTTCATCACCGGCGCCTCGAAGGGATGGAAGAGGAACAGCACAGTAGGCGTGCGGGGCAGCTCGTAGTCCAGCGCGTCCTGTTCATAGATCTCAATGGGAGCGATGCTGGCAGCAGTCGGGTCCTCTTCGTGCGCGTGCGTCCAGTGCTCTAGATTCTGTCGCGCGGTGGCGGCCATCTCCGGGTTCAACTCGATGCCGGCCACCTTGCGAAATCTATATTCGCTGGCCACCATCACCGCGCGCCCCTTGCCCGCGCCCACATCGATAAACGTGTAGCTATGGATGGGATAGGGCGGTACCGTCTCGCGCCAGTGAGCGATCAGCGCACGCAGAATGCTGGGCGCAACGCCGTAGTACGCGGTCATGTGCGCGTCGTTGGCGTGGCCGGTGGCGAGGTGCGTGGCGGGAACCAGGCCACTGGTGCGCACGCCATGCATCTGGTCGAAGGGATGGACGGGAAAGGCCGTCAGTTGCAGCAGATCGCGGGCACGCCGGGGCTTCGGCACAAGAGTCAGCGAGTGGGCGGCTTCGTCTTTGGTCTTCGAGATACTCATCGCGCGGTCTTTGCGTTCGCCGGGTGCAGGGATACCTGCCTTCGATCATAGCTGCTGTGCCGGCTCACACATCAAATTCGGAGTTCGAGTTAGGATAGTGCCATGAAGATTACGAGCAACGAGATGCGTGGAGGCTTCCAGGGGCCGAAGGAATGGTTCACCGGGGCAGTATGGGCGGATGAGATTGTAATCGCTCCGCCGCCGGCGCGGATGAAAGCCTTTCGGGTGAGCTTTCAGCCGGGGGCGCGCACGGCCTGGCATACCCACCCGCTGGGCCAGGCGCTGCATGTGCTCACCGGTCTGGGGCTGGTGCAGTTGCAGGGACATCCCGCGCAGACGATCCGTCCCGGAGATACGGTGTGGATCGAGCCGGGCGAAGTACACTGGCACGGCGCTGCTCCAGGGCACACCATGGTCCACCTGGCCATGCAGGTGGCCGATGCTGAAGGCGTGGATGTGAACTGGCGGGAGCACGTTAGCGACGAGGAGTATGCGGCTGCGCATTCTTAGGCGACTGGGATCATTGAGTCATTCCGCGCTGCGCGCTCCATTCCGGCCTTCGGCAGAGCGGAAGCCGCTGACGCGGCGGCTGATTTTGGCACGCGTGAACGCGTGCCCTTCCGACGCTTAGGCCGCGTTACTTTCTCGGGAAGTCTGGCTCCTCACTGTAGGTGGAGTAATCCACCGAGAGTTCTTCTCCTATTGATATGTCACGCGTGGAGATGAAGTCGTAGTTCTCGTCACACCGCGTGTTGGGTTTTTTGGAATTGTTTAAGTACCATGCTGGCGTGAGCCGATTGAATGAGGGTGGTGTACCGTACCAACCGTCTTTGATGATCGAAAAATCGTCGTATAGTGTCCGCAGGCCACCGGATTTAGGAATAGAACTTTTCTTGGCCCAAAGAATTTCCTCGTTCTCTCCGGTGAAAATAGTAGTGCCCTTTGGAATGCTCCTGATTGCAAAGACACCTACACCACCATTCAAGAGCTTTGACGGTTGTAGCCTAACGTAGACATTCCGATGAGCCTTTTCACGTTGAGCATTGTCATAGCTTGTAACCAATGCTCTTCCCAATCCTTCAAGGTCAGGAAAGATGGTCGCTTCATCGATGCAATATCTCTGTAGAGAGCTTTTGATGGCTCTAATTGCGAAGCTTGGAAGAATGATCTTGGTAAGGAAGGGTTTGCTTTTCAGACCCAGAAATTGACCGAGGCCATCCTCCTTCGAGCCATGTATTGTGAAACAGGATTTTTGATTGCTAATACGCATGGCGATATGGGTGGGGTGTAACGCAATTGGATCAGGTGGTGGAATCCCAGGTTTCCAGCGAGTTGGAAGCCAAGGGGCGGCGAGCTTTCTTTCACGTGGATTCGCTCCTTGCGCGCTTGGTGCAAGAACCTCCCTTTTGCCGAGGACTTTTTTATTCAGCTCGAACGGATCGAGCATCCAGATAGCGGAATCGTAATATCCGGGATTGTCGCGAACTGCGAAATATAGAGCGACCAATATATTTTCCGTCCAGTCAATCAGGCGTGTCGGTACGCCAAAGTGCTGCATCAGAAAATAGAAATCCCAATCGTTTGTTGGCATCGGCTGTTGGCCGGCCAACGCTGGAGCCCTAAGGACAAATTCTTCTCGAATCTCGTCTTCACTACCTCGATCAAAGCATCCATGTCGAATGATGCTTGGAAGTAATTTCCAATGCTTTCTCTGTTGGCCTCTAAACCACGGCTGTCCGAGATCGTCTGGTCTAAATCCCCACTCGGCTCGCTTCTTATCTGAAATCTCAAGCAAGTTCTCCAGACTTGTGGCACTGAGTCCCGTCTTGATCATCGCTGCCTCCAGCAGATTTCCTGAACCGGCTAGCCGTAAATTCTGTTGACGTGATGTACTTACTTCACCTCACACATCTTAATCGATGCTATGACGCGTCACACACCGAGTTCTTCGCGGATGGCGGCGGCGATGGCATTGGCATGATGTTGCATCTGCGCCTCGGATTCGGCCTCGATCATCACCCGCGCGAGGGCTTCCGTTCCGGAGTAACGGATGACGACGCGGCCGGAATCCGCCAGCTCGGCCTCGGCGGCGGCGATGGCTGCGGCAATCGAGGGGATCGAGTCCAGCGGACGCTTCTCGCGCACGCGCACGTTGACGATGATCTGGGGAAAGGTCTTGAGGTCGGCGGTGAGCTGGGCCAGCGACTTGCCGCTGCGATGCACAATGTCCAGCAGAAGAAGCGCGGTCAGCAGGCCGTCGCCGGTGGTGCTGCGTCCGGAAAAAATAATGTGTCCGGACTGCTCTCCGCCCAGCGCCGCGCCGGTGGCCAGCATCTCTTCCAGGACATATTTGTCGCCGACGGACGCGCGCAGCATTTTGATCCCGGAGCGCTTGAGCGCAGCCTCCAGGCCCATGTTGGACATGGTGGTCGCCACTACGGTGGAGTTGGTAAGCAGGCCCTGTGCGGCCAGGTCTCGTGCAGCCAGCAGCAGCACCGCGTCGCCGTTGACAACCTTGCCGTTTTCATCCGCGAAGAGAGCGCGGTCGGCGTCGCCGTCAAATGTAATTCCCATCGAGGCGTGATGCTGGACAACCTCGGCAGCAACAGTCTGTGGATAGAGTGCGCCGCAGTTCTCGTTGATGTTGCGCCCGTTGGGCGAGGCGTGGCTGAGGATGACGGTACCGCCGAGTTCGGCGAAGAGCTGGGGCGCGATGGCGCTGGCAGCCCCGTTGGCGCAGTCGATGACGATGCGATGGCCGTCCAGTGAAAGATTGGGAACGGCGGCGAGCAGCGAGCGAATGTACTCGGCGCGGTCAGCCTCATTGATGGAAGGTTCGGGGTTCGGGGTTCGAGGTTCGAGGGTAGCCGATTCGATACGGCGGAATATCTCATCTTCAATGGCAAGCTCGGTCGCGTCGGGCAACTTGTAGCCGTCGGGACCGAAGAGCTTGATGCCGTTGTCAACCCATGGATTGTGCGATGCGGAGATCACGATGCCGGCGGAAAAGGTCCGCGAGCGCGTGAGGAACGCGACGGCGGGGGTGGGTATGACTCCCGCGCTCTCTACGTTTGTTCCACCAGCGACAAGGCCCGAGGTCAGCGCGGAGGCAATCCAGCCGGAGGACTCACGCGTGTCCTGCCCAATAAGGACGCGCGGCGAATCGCCCAGGTGATGTGCCAACGCGAGGCCTACGGTGTGGATGGTGGCGGGGTCCAGCGGGAACTGGCCGGCGGCGGCGCGAATGCCGTCCGTGCCAAACAGCTTCTTCATTCGAATCTTTCTCCAACTCTATTATCAGGCGTTTGCAGGCTCACCATAGTGCTGCTTTTGGGTCAGGCGGCAATTGAAAAATGGGTATCACGTATTCGCTGTAGCAACGAGAGAGCTGCACCCGTCAGGTTGAACCGCTGGTGAGCCGGCGATACTCGAGGTACATGCGCAGGCGCCAGTGCAGAATCATGCCGAACGCGAGAACAAAAAAGAGCGCGGCGGTTTGCTTCACGTCTACGAACTTGTCCAAGTAGCTGTGGGCAAGGACCCGAATGGCGGCGAGAACAATCACAACCAGGAAAAATGCGTTGGAGCGTTGCATCATGATGACATCGCCATCGCGAACCAGGCGCGAAGTGTGCAGCAATGGATAGGCGAGGACCGTGGCGCCAAGCAGAAAGGCGCAGACCGCCCACAGCAACGGGAGGCGGAACTCCGGGACCAGGAACATGCAGAATCCCGTGGCCATGCCGATGGGCGGGATGAGGATTTTCGGGGTTGTGACGGCGCTGCGTCCCTCCTGCACACGCCACAGCAGGACCCCGGACGCCCCGACAAGAGAAGCGAGCAGCGATAATTCGCGAAGTGGCAAGCGCAGCAACAGTTCGTGAAGGGGCAACATGGGAACTCTCGCAGGAAGTTGGGTATAGGGCCCGAGGGGTGGTGGAACTCTGCCTCCATTATGCCGGTTTGCGGCGCTTCCTGCTGGCACTCGCTACGGTCATACAGGATCGGTGGACTTAACCTCTGCGGTCACGGAGCCGTTGGCCAGGCGGGCACGGATGGACTGGCCGGGGTGCGCGTCGGAGGCATTGCGCAGCAGTTGGCCTGCGCCTTTGCCTTCTTCGATATAGACCAGTGCATAGCCGCGGTTTAGTACCGCCAGCGGCGAGAGCGCGTGGAGCCGGGCAGCGGCGCGGTCGAACCGAGTACTGCGCGCAGCAAGGGTGGTGAGGGCGAACCGGCTGAGGGATTGGCTGGCGACTTCCAGGCGGCGGCTCGCGAGGGCAAGGCGGACGGCTGGATTGTAGCGTTCCAGTCGCACCGTAAGGGCCGCAAGCTGACTGGCATGCTCGCGCAATCGGCGATAGGCGACCAGAGCAAGTCGATGGCGAAGGTCGTCGAGCCGTTGACCGCGGCGGCCAATGAGGGCCTGCAACCGGTTTTGTATATGCGCAACTGAAAGCGTGGTGAAGCGTTGCCGCGCACGCATCATCTGGTAGCGGATGGCTCGGCGACCGCGTGCATCCAACGCCGCGACGCGCTCTTCGATGCCGTGCTGTGCGGCGGTGACGAGTTCGGCGGCAGCAGAGGGCGTGGGGGCACGCAGATCGGCGACAAAATCCGCGATGGTGAAGTCGGTTTCGTGGCCAATCGCAGAGACAACCGGAAGCGCGGACGCAGCGATCGCGCGGGCAAGGGCCTCGTCGTTGAACCCGGCGAGATCTTCCAGCGAACCTCCACCGCGCGCAATCAGGATGAGATCGACTTTGCCGGAGAGTTTGCTGGGCTGACTCTTCGTGCGATGGCTTTTATTGAACCATAGGATGCCTGCTGCCACCGAGGCAGCGCATTCGGGACCCTGCACCGTCGCCGGATAGACCAGCAGGTTCAAACGCGCGTGGCGGCGGCGAACGATTTTAATAATGTCGTGTAGGACCGCACCACCCATGGAGGTGATGACACCAACGGTGCGCGGAAATGCGGGCAACGGGCGCTTGCGGTCGGTGTCGAAGAGACCCTCGGCAAGCAGGCGGGCCTTGAGCTGTTCATACGCTAACTGCAATGCGCCCGCGCCGCGCAACTGCAGCGTCTTGGCGATGAGCTGGAGTTGACCGCGCGACTCATAGACAGAGACGCGGCCGCGCACGAGCACGGCAAGTCCGTCCTGCGGTTGGAAGCGGAGCAGTTGCGCCTGCCGGCGGAAGAGCACAACCGGAAGCTGCGCCTCGCCGTCCTTCAACGTGAAATAGATATGTCCAGAGGGCGCCGCGCGGCAGTTGGAGATTTCGCCTTCTACCCAGAGGTCGGCATAGGCGTCCTCGACGTGCTGGCGAAGTTCGTTGACCAGCTCGCGAACGCTCCATGGCGCAGAGGCGGCGCCGGTCTGCGGTTCAAGGTCTGCCGTTCGAGGTTCAATAGATGGTTCGAGAACTTCGTGCCTGGTAGCTCGCTGGGATGCGCGCTTGCGTGTGGGTTCCAGCCACAGACCAGCCAGGGTTCCCTGCCTGCCATCGCCCTCCGACTGCTTCGCCATACCGCTTGAGTCTAGCATCGCTGCATTCAGCGGTAGAGGCCGTGGCTATGGATGTAGGCGGCGACGGCGGGCGGAAGCAGGCCGGGGCATGGGTCTCCGGCTTGCAGGCGGCGACGAAGTTCAGTGGCGGAGACATCCTCGTGGACCGTAGTAAGGAGGTGGACGCGGGCGCGTTGGGCTTGGGTCAGAGCGAGTGGCGCGAGTTGCGTTTCGCTCAGGGGAAACTCGGGACGGCTCACCACAATCCACTCGGCAAGCGCGAGCAGGCGAACGGGAGAGCGCCAGCGGCGCAGATCAAGGAAGCTGTCGGCACCGGTGAGGACGTAGAGGGTTGCGTCTGGTAACAGGTGTGTGAGCGCTTCCAGTGTGTCTACGCTGTAATTTGGTGTGCCGCCGGGGCGTGGAGCGTCGAGTGTGGAGACGGCGAAGCGAGGGTCGGGGGAGTTGACGGTTGCGGATTGCCGGTCCTCCATCGCAGGCTGTAGATGTGTTCCACAGTCCAGGGCAAGGCGGCACATGGCGAGGCGGTCAGAGTAGGAGGCAATGGCCGCTTCGGGCTTCAGGGGCTGGTTGCCAACTGGAGCGAACAGAACGCGGTCGAGTGCAAAAGCATCTGCCGCGGCGCAGGCCAGGCGCAGGTGACCGCGATGGATGGGGTCGAATGTGCCGCCGAAGAAGGCTACGCGCATTCTGTCATGCTAGAGCATTTTCCCAAGTACGGTGGTATTGGAAAATTCATCCAAGATAGTTTTCATTCAGAGAGAACCGCCCGCTGTACGTTACCGTTGCTCAACAATGGCGGAGCAAACGAGCGAACAAATTCTCAATGTGGAGAGATGGAAATGGACGGGACGAATCGAGATAAGGTGCGCTGTAGCAGTGCGGAAGGTCGTTGCCGGCACTCCACCCCCTCAGAACAGTACTCTGAAAGGGTGGGGCGATTCAAACGTGCAGGGTCATGTTAGCGCGAGCGGAAGACAATGCCCGTGCCGATCGTGATCATGTGGTTACTCTGGTTTGTGCCTGCGCCGCCGTTCCCTGCGTAGTAGCCGGTAGGATAATTGGCCAGGCTGCCTGCGCTCACTTCCAACACGCGCCAGTCGAGATTCTTATACTTGTGAGAGAGAGGACGATCGAAACCTACGCTGAATTGATAGATGAAGTTGTTGTTGTAATAGGTACGAAACGCGTTCCTGGTATGACCGATGCCGAACCCGCCTTGGCCGTAGGGAGCGGTGCCCAACAGGAGAAACCGCTTCGTGGGCTTCTTAGCAGAGATGCGCAAGCTGAAGATGCCATCCTCGCGGTCTATCTGGGACCCGTATACGTTGAGGCGGAAGATGTCTCCACGACCGTCGACGCCGACAGCTACGGGGCCGGTCTTAAGCTTGCCGATGAGGGGCAGGCGATTAAAGTCGTAGTAAACGCCGTAGGTGGCCCCGTACAGCCAGAGTTTGTCTATGTTGGTGTGCGTACCAGGAAACAGAAGGACTCCCTTTTGGGTGAACTGCTGGGCGTCGCCTGTGACATAGACTCCGGTTTGAGCGTGGGCAGCAGCAGATGCGAGGGCAACGGAAAGAACAAGAGCTATGGTTCGCAGTTTCATCGGTGTTCCTTTTGCGAGGAGTTTTTAGCGCACCGATGAGCATATAGAAACGGAACGCCAATGTCAGCAAATTTTTATAGCGGAAGGATTTTGGGGCTGGAACCGGAGGACAGACGGTGCGGCGGAGGGGTAATCCGATCGGCAAAATTAGGGAATGTTGGCCTCACAAGCGAAGAAAAATGGAAGACTGTCCGAGAATTCTCCTTCGACTGTGCACAGGGCAGAAGGAGGGCCCAGTGATAGGGGTACAGCAATGCTGGAGCGCGACTAGAAGCGGAAGACGAGGCCGGAGCTGAAGCTGATCTGGGTGGACGCGGGGATGTATTGGGTACCGCCGCCGCCGACGGTCCCAGTGCTTACCGTGGTCACAGAACCGTAGCCGATCTCAACGACGCGGAAGTCGATGTGCTTCTGCAGGGTGTAGTCAATGCCGCCGTATAGGACGTAATCGAACTTGCTGACGTGGACGGTGCTGACTGGGGGCTTGGTGGTGCCGAGGCCGAAGGAGAACTGCGCATAGGGCTTGATGGGGCGTGTGAAGGGCTTGGCGGAGACGCGCGCGCCTACCAGGAAGCTCCTGAGCATGGCATTGTTAGCGTGCAGGTCGGACTCGCGCACGTCGAAGCCGGCAGAGAGCGGGCCGCTATGAAAGAAGTCGTAGTAGCCGCCGAAATCGTAGCCATAGAAGACCTGGGAGGTGGAGTTCTGGCCGAGGAAGGCAAATGCTCCGGTGTCCGCCGTCGGGTTGCTGATGCGGATGGCGACAGGGTTGAAGTAGAGGCCGGTCTGGGCATGGGCCGCGACCGTCGCGAAAGCCAGTATAGCGACTGCGGCAATGCTGCGAAGCTTCATGGGGAATCCTCAAAAAAAATACGGGATGCTGATACCGCTGCACC
>CAWERM010000127.1:0-4364 GCA_963810995.1 uncultured Acidobacteriaceae bacterium
ATCCGACTCCGCAGTTGTGTGGATTCCCGCGTCCAACGACGGCCATGTTCATGTGCCTGACGCGCCGCCTCCAACTCCCACCGCGGCGAATTCCCCGCGCTACTGGAGGAGCTCTAAGGTCCTGCTGTGGGACTCGAAGGCCATGCGTTTCACCAACGACGATGTTGCCAACAGCTACGTCGACATGCCCTATCGCAAGGAGTGGGACTACAAGATCTAGGCAGGTGTAAGGGCGGCTTATGCGAAACCTCTTCATCGAGCGACTGGGCGAGGACTTCGTCACGCCGCGAGGCACGCCATGCCAGCAGCTTAGCCTGTAGCTTGGGTTCGGTGGCCGCGAGGATCTGCACGGCGAAGATGGCCGCATTGGCTGCGCCGGCAGCTCCGATAGCAAAGGTGGCTACTGGGACGCCCTTTGGCATCTGCACGATGGAGAGCAGTGAATCCAAACCTTGCAGCGCGGTAGCCGCGATGGGAACACCAAGAATTGGAACGGTGGTCTTGGCGGCCAGCATTCCAGCGACGTGAGCGGCGCCGCCCGCGCCGGCAATGATGACGCGCAGGCCGCGAGATTCGGCTGATTCCGCGTAGGCAAACATCTGGTCGGGCGTGCGATGCGCCGAGACGACGCGGGCTTCGTAGGGGATGCCGAACTCGCGTAAGATGTCTACGGCGGAGCGCATCAGAGTGTAATCGTTGCGGCTGCCCATGAGGACAGCGACGAGAGGTTTGGTCTGCGAATTTGAATTCATGGCAAAATTATACGGTCTACCCTAGTGGATTTTTACGATCCAGCGGGCACGTTTCCGACGCTCAATTGCGGGGGCAATCGCGAGAGGAGTTTCATGGCGATGTAGGAATGGATACCGAACGAGAGTTGCTGTTATTTCTCCAGAAATTCATTTTTTCTTCGTCCCCCTCCTCGCCATCCTGGGGGCACTTTGGACGGAAGGCTTTCAGAATGAGTTCGTTGGCGGGCCGTATGAGCGCCAAAGTCGTCTAATCAGCAAGGCTATGGCTAAAGTCGTCTCAACGGGATGGTTACGGCAGCTCACGCGATTGGGAGATCCTTGGCCCAGAGGCTGGCGTTGAGACACTCGACCACGCCATCGACGATGAGGTTGAGGCCGGCGGTGAATTTGGCGGAGTCGGCGATCTGTTTGCTGCTGACTGCGTCGGCCATGTTGATGCTGGAACTGACGATGGAAAGGGCAGCATCTTTCTTCTGCGCACCGGACTTTGCGCCATAGAGAGATTCAACGCCCTGCACCAGGCTGGGCAGCAGAGAGATTGAACGCAGGAAAAGTTTGATGAAGTCCATGTATTGCCTCCAAATACTGGTGCGGTAAGAGATGCAACTAGTGAGATTCTGGCCTACGACTCCGCTCAGGCCAGAAAGACGTTGCCTCAGCGGCGCAGCTTTAATGTCAGTGTCTCCCTATAAAAAAGTCGATGGCAACATGGGCGATAGTGAGCAGTGCGCCAAAGGCCGCGGCCATGCCTTTCAACCGTTGCACAATCTTCTCGTGCTCATGCATACGGCCTTCCAGTTGGGAGAGACGGCCCGGCTGTCCATTGCCCAGGACCTCCAGCATCTGGCTCTTTAAAACATTTAAATCGGAGAGGACCTGTCCTTCGAAGTCCGTCATCTTACTGCTCCTTGTGTTGCGTTGTGGCTTGGGAAAGCCGGGTTACGTCAGCAGCCTGTTCAAGCGACCGGCAAGTTAGTGAAGACGGCGCTGGATAACCGCGAATACAGCGGCGGGCTGGAAGCATCGAACATGCGTATGTAGTAGTGCTCCACCTGCGCCGAGCGTGGAATGGAGAAGCTGCGCACCGGGCTGCGCAGCACCAGGTTCCGGTCGACGCCCGGCCCGAAGTCCCAGTCGCGCAGACGCACCTCGAATCCGCCACCGGTTGGCGGCGCGGTCCCAGCATCGATCTGCAGCGCGGTGGTGGTAGCGCTGGCCACGGTCAGTTGCTGCAGGTTGGCGAGGACTGCTCCCGGCGTTGTCTGCGCGATGGGCGGCAGGAAGGAGTCGGGCGCAATCTCTTCAGAGAGCGTGACGCCCAGCGAATCCGCCCAGTCGTTGGCAAACGCCACGCGGTAGGTAAGCAGTTCGGGCACGGCATTTCCATCGACCACCGCGACCTTGCGCACGACTACGTTGATGGTCTGTCCGTTGGCTATGATGCTGAGCACGTCACCCGGCCAAACGTCGGCGGCGGGATTGATGGCGGTATAGCTGCCTGCGATGGCTGCGGCTCGGCTACTGGCGAAGCTGAGTGTGGCTTGTGCAGCGCTCTCGCAGTCGGCACTGGAGCGCGCGAGCGGCCGCAGGATCTTGCCCAGCCAGCGCGCGGTGCCCGGCATTCCACCCGCAGCCTCGTCGGCGATGCTGGTCGCGTCTTCCAGGCGTGCGATGGCGCGGCTGCGCTGGCGGTAGCAGACGGTGACAATCTCTCCGGCAACCGGAATGCGACCGGCGAAGAAGGTAATTTTCCCTGTAGGGGTAAGGCTACAGTCGACGCCCTCGCCGGCCACTCCGATGAGGTGCGTCTGTGTGACACCCCCGGGCAGTGTTCTGACGATCCACGCGGAGCCTGTCTGCGTAACCGTGCAGAAGCCCACTGAGCCGGTTAGTTCGACACTGTCCACGGGCGCGAAGGAACAGCTTGCGGGCGAGCTGGCGATTGCCCCGGCAACAGCACTGTCATATAGAACGGTGGCGGGCGTGTTGCTGGCGTTGCCCATATCCACTAGATCGAAAACAAGCTGCATGGGGGAGCTGACGAGTCCTCCGCCAAAGGCCTGGATAACACCTTCGACGCACGCGTAGTAGGTCTGAAGGACGCGTTGCATCTCGGGCGAGTGCAGGCGAATGCGCAAGTTGTAGGCGTGACCGGAGAGCAGCGTATACGTTGTACCAACCTCCGCTCTGTTGACGAAGGGGGTAAGGACGGTGGCTCCGCCGCTCTGGCGGACGTTGTATCCAGCGAAGCAGTTGGCACGCTGGATGGGGCCGGAGTAGAGGCCGCAGAGGACGCCGTCGGAGGGCGAGGTGAGCTGGATGTTGTCCGCCTCGAGGACGAGTGAGCCACCCATCTCTACCTGATCGATAGCAACGAGAGTGGTCTGGCCGTCGAAGCCGGTGCCGCCGGAGAGGACAAGGCCCGCGCCACCGAGGGAGAGATGCGATCCGGGATCGGTGATATTCCAGAGCTGCGTGTTGAAGGTGGGCTGATTGAAGCTCTCTGTCAACAGGGGCGGTTTGGTGATGCGAAACGGATCGTCGGAGATCGTGAATATCGTGGTAGTGCCATCGCCGACGAATAGCTCCGAGACGTAGGCGGTAGGTTCGATCTCTCCGCTGAGCGTGACGTCGTTGGCCAACTCCTTGACCGTCGAGGTGTTGAGTGCGGCGACCTGGAGTGTGCCATCGCCGAGGCCTGCATCGAAGTCGAGCGAGTGAGTAACGGTGCCGACTGGACTCATGCTGAGTGCACCGTTGAGTACGCGATAGGCGGCGTAGGTGGTTCCGGCGATGTCGCCTGCGTTGACAGACCAGGGCTGCGCCGGTTGCGGGGAGAAGACGCCGATGGGCTTGCCGCTCTGCACCTGCGAAGTGGTGAGCTGGCTGGCTGCGGTGCGCGAGGTCAGTGTCTGGAGCAGCGAACCGGCGAGCACGGTGAAGCCATCCGCGGTGAGGGTGAGGGACTGCTTGTCCAGCAGCCACTCGTCGCTGATGGCGGTGAAGGCGACGCGATAGACCGGCCCGGCAAGTCCGGCCCCAACATAGACGGGTACCGGCTCGGTGGCAAGGTATCCGGTAAAGAGCACGGCGCCGCTGAGCGAGGTGACCACGACACGTCCGCGCCGCACTGGCACAAGCAATGCGGAGGACGCGCCGGGATTGGCCGGGCTGCCGACTTGCAACGCGCCGCTGCAACGCGAAGGCGTGTTGAGCGCGCTCGATGGACAGTGGTGCATCCGCGCAGAGAGCGGCGCTATAGTCGATGGCGCCGTTGCCGTCCAGATTGTCGATGGTGAGGATCACGACGCCACCACAGTTCCCAGCCTGGGCAGGCCGCGCATCTCGCGCACCTCATCCACTGTCAATACACCGGCCTTCAAAAGCTCGGTCTGGATCTGCAACTCCTCCATCTCGTCGCGCGCCACGAGATCGTTGAAGCTGAATTCAAACTCACGCCAGCCTAGCTTCTTCGCGAACAGGTCACGTGTGATGTGTTCGGCGAGCAACCTGGCGACGGGAACGATCGCACTCTGGAAGGCTTCATCGGCCATCTCGCCCGCGGTGGATTTATTGACGTCGGCCTGCAGGCCAAGAAGCATGGGAGGCAAA
>CAWERM010000128.1:0-8721 GCA_963810995.1 uncultured Acidobacteriaceae bacterium
GCTCATGCTTGCCATCATCCTGCCGTGCATCTTCCTGCTGGGTTGCAAGAGACGCGATCTGTTCTTTCGCGCCGTTGAGTTGCCCTTTGTGATGGGCGTGCTTTGCCATGCCTGCTACATCGTCTTCCGCATGTCGGACGAGACCCGCTGAAGCTGGTACTACACCAGCTGGGTGCTGCTGGCGTCGATGCTTCTGGCCCGCGTCGCCTCGCTTCTTCTGCCGCATCTCGCCACACTCATCAAACGCCCCCGTTCCGCGGTGGATATGGGTCTGGCCTGGGTCTGTCTGCTTATTCTGCTTGGCGCCTGGGTCAAAATCTCCTTTCTCCACTTCTATCGCGATCCAGACTCCGGACAGCCGTTCTTTCTGCAGCAGGTTGCGGAGTCTAAGGGACTGCATACGGCATTCTCCTTCGATAAACCCGGCCAGATTGCCTACTACACCACCATTCGCGTCATCCCGCTCGACGACCTCATGGGTAACATGGACTTCCAGCAGCAACTGATTGCCCGGGGAATCAATCGTTACGCCGCCGATCATGGAGTCGACACCTTTATAGGCCCACCCGTGCCGCTGAACGGCGACGGGTATAGGAATTTTTGCCAGGTGATCTACTTGGACTCCATGCTCTTTCACTGCATCCAGACCGCACCGCAAAGCTGGATGCCGGTAAGCGTCGACGTCTTCTCCCGCGTCCCGCATTCCTATGTAGGAAGCTTGCAGCTGGATGCGTCGCAATTGCTTTGGACCCAGTCCGGCCAAGTCAGTTTTTGGAGAATCCAGCCTACAGCCATGCAGCGCCCTTAATCATTTCGCCTACTGACCCGGAGCGGCAGTGGAGGTAACCCCCGCATCGGGACTGCGCATAAACGGGAATGGCCGTATGTGCCGTCCGTCCAGCATCCCACCGCCCGTAGCCATGTTCAGCAGCATTACCAGCAGGCATACCCGCCGCAACCGCACAGGAAGTTGTATCGTCACGCCTTTCGCCAGCCGTGATACCAGCAGCAGCAGCAGGAACGCGTTCAGGCTCAGCAACTCGTTCCAGCGGTTCTTGTCCCATCCCACCAGGTGCAGGCTCAGTGGGGCCAGCGTTGCCAGCAAGACCGCCGCGTAGAGACCGCGATACTTCCCAGGCATCCATCGCCGCAGCAGCAGAAGCGTCGCCCAGGAGAGCACCGCTGCCGTCGGCCCAAACATCAACAGACTCTCTATCTGTGCCGGAAAGAAGGTCGGCCTACGCCATACCGACTTCATGGTCTCAAGGTTTACTTGAGGGTTGCTCAGAATCCCCTTGAATACCTCCGTGTCCAGAGGATGATCAACCGACCGCTCAATCGATTGCGTCAACTCATCCGCTTGCGTCGTGGAGATCGCGCCTTGTCTCACTAAGTTCATCATCAATCCCAATCCCAGCACAGCCAGCAGAACACCGCCGATCCATGCCAGCCGCCGCTCGGCTGCCGTTTTGGCCGTGACCGCTCCAAACAGCACACTGACGATCAGTAAGGGAAGAAATGCGAAGAAGAACTGCTCGTGGAGCAGGATGCCCACCGCTATGGCGCAAGCCGCAGCCGTCAGGCGCCAGCCGGTGCGTCGCACAAACAGCGGCGCCACGCACAACAGCGCCAGCGGAATGTCGTAGTAGCCGTTCAGGTGCGCCAGGTAGCTCACGCTGTAGCTGGACGTGTACACCGCCAGCAGCTCGCCCGGAGGCATTCGCTCCGTTAGCTTCGAGCTGCGCGCCAGCAGCACCAGCGCAGCCATCAGCAACAGCAGTAGCGCGGTCGAGACCACCGCGAAGTGGCCGTACAGGTTCAAATGCAGCCAATGCCCCAGTGTGTCCCCGAATAACCCCCGGCGAATCATTCCAGCGCTGTAGTCCAACTGGGCCTGCGTGTAGGACCAGTCGTTCGGGAGGCGAATCCCCTTGCAGAACGCAAGCACGCCCAGCCCCATCGCGGTCCAGCCCCAGAACCGCCGGTCTTCCGTTGTCTGAGCTGCGTTTGTCGTGGCCGGTTCGCACTCCGCTACACCGTCCTGGCCATGCGCGCGATCTGATGGTGCGTCCTTCATCCTGTCCTTTGCTTGCACCCTCCGTCGCCCATGCGAATTCGGCGCAGCTTGATTCCCCGTTTATAGTATCGCGTCCCTCGCGTCCACAAAGCGATGCATCGCGCACGCGCAGGTCAGCGGGATCAGCGGCCACCGCGTAAGGAAGAAAGATGCGCACTTCATCCATGCGGCCGACCACCAACCACAGGGCCACATAGATTGCCGAGCCGGCGACCATGGCCAGTCCCGGCGACGGAGCCGCCCAACGCCCGCGCGCCAGTATCGTCATCACCCATGCCCAGGGCAGCATGAACAGCACAAACGGGACCCAGCGTATAGGTTGCGTTAGATTCAACGCCAATTCAAACACGGGCGTCGTTCCGTAGCCCGCATGAGGATAGGTCACATGCATCAGGTAATACTGGATGCCGCCGGCGATCAGCACAGCCAGCGTACTGGTGGCTGCCTGCACTCCGCGCGGCAGTGAAAACCCGTTGCCCGCCCGCGTCAGGCATACCCCCAGCACCCCCAGATGCAGCGCAAAAATAACATCCGCGCGAATGAACCCCTGTATTGCCGCCAGCGCCAGCATCGCACCTGCACAGATTGCGATCGATGCTGCCCTGGCCAGCGGCAGCCGAACTGTCAGCAGCCAAAGTGTCGCCGCCAGCACCGCCGCGCTGGCCATCGTCTCCGGCCGCTGGTACCACGCGATCCACGCAAAGTAATACTGCGCCAGAAAAACGAAGCAGGCCGCGCCAAACCAGCGCGCGCGCTCGTCCGCCGCGCTGAACGCTGCCGAGCGCTGGAACAAAGAGAACAGAAGAAACACCGCGACCGCCGCGCATACCAGGTCGATCAGGGTGAAGCCGTGCCGCAGTCCCATATGCCCATGCCGCTGCAGCAGGTCGGCCGCCCGCGCCACCCCGATGCGGTACTGCTGCGGGGCTTCCGCCGTCCCATGGATTACGTCCATCCATGTCTCCGGGTTGGCGTGGTACTGCCTGCTGTATTCCCAGTAGTCGGAAAAAATCGTCGAGCAGACCACCAACGCAAGTAGGAGTCTTGCTACTTTATGCGGGCTTCGCATTCTATCTGCCGGGCTCCCTTCCCTGTACTCCGCGACGGCCATATCCCTCGGCCGCGCTTTCCTTCATCGCGGAAACGCTTGGTGTCCCTATCTTACGCAAGAACCAACCATTGCCATGCTATGATCCACCTAGTTTTGCCAGCCCGATATGACTAACTCCAAGTCGTCGCTTAAGTCGACTTCCACTCTGGATCGCCTTCGGGAGTGGATAGCGCTGGTTCGTCTTTCCCTGGCGGACGCCGGCAACCACGACTTTTCCGATCTTCAGGCCTCCTACCTCCAGCACAACCAAATCGCGCAGAACATTCTCGGCCGCCCCCTTACCGATTGCAAGGTGATTGAGATCGGCTATGGAGCGCGTCCCAACCGGCTCATCTGGTTCTACGGGCAGGGCGTGGACATCTCCGGGATCGACCTGGACCAACCCATCCTGCGCGGCGCTCCAGCGGAGTTCCTCGGCGTCTATCGCAGGAACGGCTGGGAGCGCGCAATCAAGTCCGTCGTCCGCTGGTTCATCAATGAACGCCAACTGCGTCGCGCATTGCTCGCCCAGCTCTCCCGGCAACGCAATCGTACGGTCGAGCTGCCTCCTGAATGCCTTGCCGTGGGCGACGCCGCCGATGCGGATTTCTGGGGCCGCCATCGCGGCGCAAATTACATCTTCTCCGAGGACGTCTTCGAGCACATTCCCGCCGACTCTCTGGCACGCATCCTCCCTATCATGGCCGACAGCATGTCCCCCGATGGCATGGTCTATGTCAAGCCAATGGTCTTCACCGGCATCTGCGGCGGTCATCACCTCGAGTGGTATCCCCATACCTTGAACCTGCCCGTGAATCGACGCACCGAGCCGTGGGAGCACTTGCGCAGGGACCGCCATCCAGCCAATACCTACCTCAACAAATTAAGCCTTGCCGACTATCGCAGACTCTTCTCCCAACACTTCGACATCCTCCAAGAGACCTGCGTCCGGCCCAATCTGGGCAGCCAGTTCATGACGCCGGAGATACGCCAGGAGTTGAGCCAATATCCCGACGAAGAACTCTTCTCCAACGGAGTGATCTTCCTGCTGCGTCCCCGGGCCAACTCGCTTTGAAAGGGGAGGGACTTTAGCCCCACCGCCAAGTGCCTATTCCAATGTTGCTTTGGCCGCCGAGGGTGAGCGAATCTGGCTATCAGACCTCCAACAAGTTCTATGAACATTGCGGAGTGTCGCGCACCGCTGCATGAGAGACGATACTGGTAGGAGAGCGCTCACCATGCCCCAGCCACATCAATCAAACCTCGCAGGACACACCAGCCACACTGCCGCAGATTCGTCCGAACTCACTGTGCCCAGCTTCTTTCCCGGTCGCCAGTGGCAGCAGGTACTGGCTCGAGACGCCGCCGCCGACGGCCAGTTCTTCTATGCCGTTCAATCCACCGGGATCTACTGCCGCCCTAGCTGTCCCAGCCGCCGCCCGACGCGCCGAACGTCCGCTTCTTCCCCACCGCCGCCGCCGCGGAACAGGCCGGCTTCCGCGCCTGCAAGCGTTGCCAGCCGGAGCTGGCCACACCACGGCCCGATCCGCAGGCCGCCATCATTGCCGCCGCCAGCGAGTACCTCGCTCAGCACGCCACCGAACGCACTCGTCTCGCCGACCTGGCCCGTGCCACCGGCGTCGGCCGCCTCACCCTTCTACGCGGATTCCGCCGCGTCCTCGGCGTCAGCCCAGGCGAGTTCGCCCGCGCCCAGCGAGTCGCCCGCTTCAAAGACGCCCTGCGCCCGGCCAAGCCTCCCGCCGCATCTTTAATCCAACGCCCAGCCCGCCGCCAAACGCATCACCGACGCCATCTACGAGGCAGGCTTCGGCTCCTCCAGCCGCCTCTACGAGTCCAGCAACGACTCCCTGGGAATGACTCCGCGCACACTGCGCGCGGGCGGCGCGGGCCTGCGCATCCGCTACACCACCGCACCCAGTCCGCTGGGCCGGATGCTGGCCGCCGCCACCGATGCCGGAGTCTGCGCCATCCTCTTCGGCCGCAACGACGCCGAACTCCTCGCCGATCTGCGCCAGCGCTTCGACAAAGCTCAGCTCATCTCCGCCAAGGGCAACACCGGCTGGCTGGCCGAGGCTCTCGCCTTCGTCCTCAGCCAGACCACCGAACATCCCCTGGCCGCCACCTTCCCGCTCGACATCCGCGCCACTGCCTTCCAGCAGCGCGTGTGGCAGGCGCTGCAACAGGTCCCGCGCGGCCAGACGCGTAGTTACTCCGCCCTGGCCCGTGAGCTTGGCAAGCCCACCGCCGCCCGCGCCGTCGCCGCAGCCTGCGCCGCCAACCCCGTCGCACTCGCCGTCCCCTGCCACCGCGCCGTCGGCGCCGATGGCAGCCTCACCGGCTACCGCTGGGGCCTCCAGCGCAAACAAAAACTCCTCGCCGCCGAATCCCTCGCCTGAAACCGCAAACCTCGACCCTGTACATTTATCCCATGGAAGTTCTCACGGAGTCAGCCGGGACAGCGCCAATCGACGCCGCGCGCGCTCTATCGTCGCATCACCCGCCGCCTCATCCCGTACATGTTCCTGCTCTACATCGCTGCCTATGTGGACCGCGTCAACGTCGGCTTTGCGGCCATGGACATCCAGCGTCAACTGCACTTCAGCAACACCGTCTACGGCACAGGCGCGGGAATCTTTTTTCTCGGCTACGCGCTGTGCGACCTTCCCAGCACACTGCTTCTGCGCCGCGTCGGAACGCGCCTCTGGATCGCCCGCATCATGATCTCCTGGGGATTCATCTCCGCCTGCATGGTGTTTATCGGAACGCCGCACTCCTTCTACCTGCTGCGCCTTCTGCTGGGAGTGGCCGAGGCAGGCTTCGTGCCCGGAATGCTGCTCTACCTCACCTTCTGGTTCCCATCGCACGAACGCGCGCGCGCTGTCGCCCTTTTCATGACCGCAACCTCGCTGGCCGGAGTGGTCGGCTCGCCACTGGCCAGCGCCCTGCTCAAACTCGATGGCCTTCATGGACTCAGCGGCTGGCAGTGGCTCTTCCTGATGGAAGGCGTGCCCACCGTCCTGCTCGGCATCTCCGTGCTCTTCCTCCTCAAGGACTCGCCCGATAAAGTCTCCTGGCTTTCACCCGCCGAGAAGCTCTGGCTCGAGCGCGAATTGCAGCGCGACCAGGCCCTCTACGGCGCAACCCTGCATCACCGTCTGCTCGACGCCTTCCGCATGCCCGCCGTATGGCTTCTGGCCGGCGTCTACATCATCATTCAGATCGGCGTTTACATTGTGAATCTGTGGATGCCGCTGATCCTCAGCAGCCTCTCGCCGAAGGGCGCGGCAGCCGCCAGTGCAAGCCTCATCGCACGCTACGCCACGCTTCCCTACCTGTTTGCTGCCATCTTCACCGTCGTCATCGGGCGCACCTCCGACCTCACCAATGAGCGCCGCGGGCATCTTGCCGGATGCATGGCGCTGGCCGCCGTGGGCTTCGTCTGGGCCGCCCGCGCCGGCAGCATTCCGGTCGCCCTGGTCGCCATGTCGCTGGTCGCCATCGGTCTGTGGAGCAGCATGGGCCCCTTCTGGGCGCTCACCACACGCATGGTCGGAGGAGCGGCCGCCGCTGGTGCGATTGCCACCATCACCACCATCGGCGGCTTCGGCGGATTCATCGGCCCCTACCTCACTGGCCTCCTGCGCGATGTGACCCACAGCTTCGCCGGCGGACTTTACGCCATCGGTGCTCTCGCCCTCTGCGCCGCGCTGCTCGCCCTCACCGCCCCCGCAAACCCCAAACCGGTCGCGCCTAGCGCTTAGCTCAAAGCTCAAAGCTGAAAGTTCAAAGCTGAAAGCTGAAAGCTGAAAGCTGAAAAATCGAAAATCCGCCGGGTGCCCATCCATATCGCGTTCTTTGCGGGATGGGTGGGATATGGCACTACTCTTTCAGTCAACAGGCCCCATCCATGCATCCACCGTCACGAAGCGTATCGCTGTCCCCCTATGAGCGCTCAACAGCCGATCGACCGCCCGCACCGTGTCCATCCGCGCCGCGCCCATCGCCCTGTGTCCGCCATCGTGCAGCAACAGGTTCGACCCGCGCCCGTGCAGGCTGTTCCGCTCGATTCCCTTGTTTAGATTGGCCAGAATCCCATCCTCGCCAATCGGGTTCCAATCGTACCCTGTCACATTCCACATCACCGGCGTAAGCTCCAGCTCGCGCGCCGCGTGCAGCACATACGGCCGCCGCGCACCAAATGGCGGACGAAAGAACTTCACCGCCTCGCCGGTAATATCTTCGAGTACCGCATTGCAATCGGCCAGCTCTTGCCGCACTCGCGACGCGCTTTGGGTAGACAACTTCGGATGGCTCATCGTGTGGTTGCCCAGCAGGTGTCCCGCCGAAGCCACCTGGCGCACAATCTCCGGCCTCTGCCGCGCGAAGCTTCCCACGTTGAAGAATGTCGCGCGAACCCCATGTCGCGCCAGCACCTCCAGCAGTTGCAGAGTCGCCGCATCGTTCGGTCCATCGTCGAATGTAAGCGCAACCTCATCCGGATCATCGCCAGCAATCAGCGTCCGCCCGAAGATCTGCGACGTCGGCCACAGCGAGGCATACACGCATCCGCCCGCCGCTAAACCCAGCGCCGCCGCTCCCGCAGCAACCTCTGCAATCATGCCGGCTTCTTCCCCGCTGCTTTACTCGGTTTAGCCGCAGCGCTCGCCTTCAGAAGCTCAAACACTTCTTCCGCATGCCCCGCCGGAGTCACCTTGGCGAAGACGTGCAGCAGCCTCTGCCCCTTTCCCGTGTCCGGCCCGATCACATACGTCGTGCGCTCCACGCCCGTCACCGGCTTGCCGTACATCGTCTTCTTCTTCAGCAGATCGTACCGTTTGATCAGCACCATCTCCGGATCGGCCAGCAGGTCGTATGGCAGCTCGTACTTGTCCTTGAATTTCTTCTGCGCCCTCACCGTATCGCGCGAGATGCCCAGCACCACGATCCCCGCCTTCTTGAACTTGGCAAAGATGTCGCGAAACCCGCACGACTCCAGTGTGCAGCCCGGCGTATCGGCCCGCGGATAGAAGAACAGCACCACCGGCTTGGCCGCATAGTCGCTCAGCGAGACGCTCACCCCGTCTTGGTTATGCAACGTAAAGTCTTCAACCTTGTCGCCAGCCTGCATCTGCATCCTCCTTGAGCTTGTCATTCTGACACTGAGGGAAACGAAGGGGAAGAATCCCCGCATTTCGTACTTGTTGTTGCTTGTTCTATGCTGCGGAACACATCACATTGAGTATGTTATGCATTCTCACTTTTGATCAAGATGCATTCCCACGAGTTCATCGGGCTGAGGGACTGTGTCTTCGACTTGCAATGTGTCAATGGCTCTGGCTAGGAAATAGAGGTGAAAAATTACCATAAATATGAAGCAGTAGCCAAGGATGTGAGATGCAAGGTCAGCATAGTGTGGACCAAGAAACAGTGATGCCATTAGACCGCACATCGCAGCCATGGCCGCACGAAGGTAGGGTTGATTGATGTAACCAGTGGTGATGCGGTCAACATACTTTGTTGATGGTCGCTTCAT
>CAWERM010000129.1:0-5837 GCA_963810995.1 uncultured Acidobacteriaceae bacterium
CATCCTTGCCGGCGTCCATGTCTTGCTCAGACTTCCACGCCGGTCAAGCCGATGGCCGCCGATGCGCATCCGTCGTTTGAGGTCGCCACCATCAAACCTCACGACCCCAACTCGAACAGCCAGGGCTTCGATGCCGCCGGCGACCGCTATACCATTCACGGCCAGACCATCGCCAGTCTTATGATGTTCGCTTACTCCATCGACAAGCACCAGGTTGTCGACGCGCCCGACTGGGCCACCCGCGACCGCTACGACATCGAAGGCACGACCGACACTCCCGGCCAACCCAATCTTCGGCAGCAGCAGGAGATGCTGCAGAAGCTGCTCGCCGACCGCTTCGGCCTCCGCTTCCACCGCGAGAAGCGCGTGCTTCCCGTTTACCTCATCCAGCTCGCGAAGGGCGGTCCCAAGCTCACACCCGCGGCCCATCCCGAGCTCGAAGCCGATCAGAACGCCAGCACTCACGGCAGCAACACCGAGGTCACCGTCACCATCACCAGCACCAGTATGCAGGACTTCATCCTCGGCATGCAGTTCTTCTTCGAGCGCCCGCTCGTCGACCAGACCGGCATCACCGGCAAGTACGACATCACCCTGCGCTACACCTACGACGAGGCCAAATCGACCGATCCCAACGCCGCGCCGGGCCTGTTCACCGCCATCCAGGAGCAACTCGGGTTGAAACTGGACGCTGTCAAAGCCCCGGTCGACGTCTTCATCATCGACCACGTCGAAAGGCCGTCGCCAAATTAAGTATTGTCGGCGATAGCGCAATGCGTCACATCAAGCACAAAATGCGGGGATTCTTCGCTGCGCTCAGAATGACAATGCTATCTGCATTAGAGTACCAGTGAAAATGTTCCAGTCACGCCCGCGAAATCTTTCCATTGTGCAGGTGGAAGCGTTCTCCGCGCCAGACGATGGTGTCGGAGGCGTAGCTCCACGCCCAGAAGCCCATCCCAATGAAGTCGCGCAGCGGCAGCAGCCATATGTCGCGCAACACCTGATCGTCACCCAGCACGCCGACACCCACCGTCAGCGCCACTGCCACGCGCGCCAGAACCACGAGACTCAGCAGCGTAAAGCTCCACAGCGCAAAACCGCTGGCCACGCAGTTCAGCACGGCCCAGGGGATGCAGTAGGTGATGCCGAGGCCCAGGTAGCCCCATCGCCGCGCGTCGCGCACGGTGCGCGACCAGCGAATCTGGTGTTCGCAGAAGCCGCGCAGGTTGTACGAAGGCACGGTGGTCTCCACCACCTCGCCGCATAACTCGATGCGATAGCCGGCGCGCTCGATCCTCAGGCCCATCTCGAAGTCGTCGGCCAGCGTGTCGATCAGCGGTTCCATTCCTCCAGCCGCAGCCAGCGCTTTGCGCGACATCGCAAGGGTCGCACCCAGCCCGAAGTGAACTCCTCCCTCCAGCCTGCGCGCCGCCAGCACACCCGCCGCGAAGTCGGTGGAGATTGCCAATGCCTCCAAGCGCGCCCACAGCGTCAGGGCGGGGCCATCCGTCGCCGTTCGCCCCAGAAACAGCGCGGTCACCATCCCCACCCGTTCGCCAGCGAAGCGCGCCATCACATGCGTCAGGTAGTTCGCAGAGACGCGAATATCGCTGTCGTTGATGAGGACGTATGGGTACTTTGCCTCGGGCAACATCTGAATGAGGTTGCTGACCTTGCCCGAGGTTCCCAGCCGCTGGGGGCACACGATGAGGCGGATTGCGCACTGGGGGAACTCCTGTTGCAGCCGGGAAATTTCTTCGATGGCGGGATCATCTGCGCTACTGACGCCGAAGAGTATCTCGAAGTGGCCCGCATACTGCTGCCTACAGTGGCTCGCCAGCCCTTGGTACATGCGCGGATCGACGCCTTTCACCGGCTTCAGGATGGTGACATCCGGGGAAAATCTCGGCGCGTTGGCATCGGCTGCGGCAAAACGGCGGCGGGTATGCGCGAAGTCGCGCGCTCCCCATAGCGCCAGCAGCATGTAGAACATCCCGCCCACACTGAGCAGGGTTGTAACGATCTCGACCGCCGTCGCCATGCAACCAGTCTACCGAAGTGAAGATGGGGGTGCGCCTACACAGCCTTACGCTGGAAAGTGGTCTTCTTGGTATTGGCAAACGAGTCCTTCGCCTTGAAGGACATCATGGAGGCGCCAGGCTGTGGCTTTGCGCCACTCTTCATTTGGGCGGCCTTTTCCCGCGCAGCAAGCAGCTTCTGCGCCTTGCGACCGAGTCCGCCAATCTTCAATGTGCCTGGCTTGGGAATGAAATCGCTCATAGTGGAATTTTCTCACGACCCTACCGTTACTCGTACCTTAGCGCCTCGATGGGGTCGAGGTTGGCGGCCTTCCACGCTGGATAGATGCCGAAGATGAGCCCGATGGCGCAGGACGAAAGGAAGGCAGTTGCCACCCACAGCGGAGAGAGCACAGCAGGAAACCAATGGCTCACCGCAAGCACAATCACGCTGCCCAGCACCAATCCGATGACGCCACCGACCGCGCACAGCGTGATCGCCTCCAGTGTGAACTGGGTCAGGATGGTCCGTTTGGTGGCGCCGATGGCCTTGCGCACCCCGATCTCGCGCGTTCGCTCGGTTACGCTGACCAGCATGATGTTCATCACGCCCACCCCACCCACCATCAGGGCCACGGTGGAGAGGGAAAACAGAAGAAGAAACAGCCCTCCTGTAATCTCGTCCCACAGGCGCGTGATGACGTCCGTGCCGAAGATGGCGAAGTTGTCCGGCTTTTCGTTGAGCACCTTGCGCCGCCGGCGCAGCAGCTCGGTCAGCTCGTCCACCACCGTCAGCCGGTTCTTGGGATCGTCGTACTTCAGCGTGATCCAGTAGTCCAGCTCCTCCGGATGCATGTAGTGGAAGGTAGTAACGGGGAAGTAGGCCTGGTTGTCCTGCGGGTTGGTGCCTCCGCCAAAGGCCTGCTTCTGCTTGTCCAGCACCCCCACCACGGTGAACAGCATCCCGGCCGCCTCCACCTCGCGACCGACAGCGCTTTGCCCAGGAAAGAGATGCGCTGCCGTGTCGTACCCCAGAATGGTGATCCTGGAAGCTCGCTGCTGGTCCTGTTCGTTGACGAACCGGCCATCCAGCATGTCCAGATCGGAGACATCCTTTTCTTCGTCGGAGACGCCGGTCAGGATGGTGCTCTGCATGCTCTTGCCTCCGCCCTTGATGGAGGTGACGCCGCTGCGTCCGGGAGCGGTATTGTCGGTGTACTGTAGGGCCGGCGATACGGCCACCACATGGGGCAACGACCGCATGGCGATGGCATCGTCGTAGTTGAGCTGCTTGCGAGTGAGCATCTCGGTGGTTGGCCGGCCGGAGAACGCGGGAAAACGATAGATAAACAGTACATTCGATCCCAGCGACTGCACCAGGCCCTCTACACCAGCATTCAGCCCATTCACCACCGACGAGATGGTAATGACCGTCATAACGCCGATCACTATACCCAGGATAGTGAGCCCGCTGCGCATCTTGTTGGCGCGCAACGTGCCCAGAGCCATGGTTACCGTCTCTTTGAAGTCGCCTGTCCGCATTGTTGCTTCTCTACTCCCTGTTCCCTAATCCCTGCTTTTACAACTCCGCACGCAACGCCACGATGGGGTCCAGGTTGGCCGCCTTGCGCGCTGGGTACACACCGAAAAAGATCCCAGTGGTGGCCGCCATCACCAGTCCCACCATCACGCTCCACAGAGCCACGGTGGAAGGGAATCCAAGCAGCAGGGTGACCACCTGCGCAATGGCGAGGCCAAGCAACACGCCAAACAAACCGCCCACCAGCGCCAGCGAGCAGGACTCCACCAGGAATTGCAGCATGATGTCGTGTCCACGCGCTCCCAGCGACTTGCGAATGCCAATCTCGCGCGTGCGTTCGGTCACGCTGGCCAGCATCATGTTCATAATCACGATGCCGCCCACCACCAGCGCGATCAGCGCAACCCCTCCCATGACGGCGCCGAACATTCCCGTCACCTTGGAGAAGAATCCAACCAGCGTATTGTTGACGTCCAGTTCAAAGGAGTCGTCCGCCCCCGGCGCGTCGTGCCGCTTGGAGCGCATCAACACGCGCACCTCGTCACCCGCATCCTGCAGCGCGGGTCCGGCAGACCCCGCCTTCACATAGATGGTGCTCGAATTCTGTGTGCCGTAGGTGTTCATGTAGGCCGTCAGCGGCACCGCAACCCAGTTGTCCTGACTTTGGCCGAAGGTGCTGCCCTGCTTTTCCGCCACGCCCACCACGGTGTAGGGCATGCCATCGACGCGCAACTCCAGGCCCAGCGGATCGATGCCGGGAAACAGGTTGTCGCGGATGTCCGTCCCGATGATGGCCACCGGCGACGCATGGTCCTCGTCGATCTGGGTAAACCCCCGCCCTTCGGCGATGTCCAGGTTCTGCAGCATGGGCATCTGCCAGGTGAAGCCGCGGATGGAGGTATCGGTCACTGAGTTTGTGCCGCGCACGACCTTACCCGAGGTCCCCTGCGACTCCCCAATCGCCACGCAGCGTTTGCAGTTATCGCGAACATAGGTGTAGTCGTCGTACAGGACGTTCTTCCTCTTCTGCAACCGCTCGTACTGCTCGGAGCTGAAGATGATGGACGGCATCCGCGACACAGTAAACACGTCCGCGCCATAGCGTGTGAACTTGGTGGTGACATACGTCATGGCGCCGTTGACCAATGTCACCACCGCGATCAGGCTGGCCACCGCGATCGTCATGCCCAGCAGCGTCAGCACCGTGCGCAGCTTGTTCTGCCACAGGGACTGCAACGCCAGCTTGATCGCCTCTTTGAATTCCATGGCCTACGAATGATTGTACGCAGTTGGCGCGCTGCAAGTTCATCCCAGCACGTTTCAAATCCTACGATTTGTCATCCCAACGCCACTTGTCTGTCATTCCGCAGCGAAACGGAAGAATCTGCTTTACTCTTCGCGTTTACGAATTCAGTTGACAGCAATTGGTTTACTACTACATTGTAGTCCATATGAATCCCGAACGTACTCTCGGCGAATTTGAACAGATTGTCCTGCTGGCGGTCCTGCGCCTCGGCGATGAGGCCTACGGCGTCACCATTCTGGACGAGATCGCCGCCAAGACGGGCCGCAACCCCGCTCCCGGCGCGCTCTACACCACGCTGCACCGCATGGAAGACAAGGGCCTGGTCACCTTCCGCGACGGAGCCCCACACCCGAGCGCGGAGGCCGCGCCAAGCGCTTCGTCACCGTCACCCGCGAAGGCCGCAACGCCCTGGCCAGCGCGCAATCCGCCTACCAAAGCCTGCTACAAGGCCTCGACCTGCTCGACGCAAAACTTTTCGGAGGCGCAAATGCTTGAGTCTATCTCGTCCGCAAGACTTCCAGCCCCGCATCGCAGAATGGCTACTCGCCCGTTCGCCGGTCCCACACGCGCCGCCGCCATCATGGGCGACCTGAAGAACTCGCCGCCACCCGCGGCCGCCTCTGGTTCTGGAGCGCCTACACCCGCACCCTCATCACGCTCGGCTGGCGCGCCCCGGTTGCGTTTCTCATGGCCTACGCCTTCTCCACCTGGGTTGCCATCGGAGCTTTCCCAACCATTCACTCTTCTTCCGCAGCTTCTATAGAAACGTCAATCACAAGCCTCATGCGACCCTCTGGCATGTCTCGAAGAACCGTCCACCACACGACTGCGCACGTTTGGCAGATCCCCCTGGGCGACTCTCTCATCGCCCTCGGTTCATGCTTCCATTCGTCCTCGTTCGATTTGGCCTCCGCGAACGGCTCACCCAGCTCGCGTCCGCCATCTTCCTGAGCAATACGTACCGGTACCA
>CAWERM010000130.1:0-11865 GCA_963810995.1 uncultured Acidobacteriaceae bacterium
TACGCCAGCGATCCAGAGGTGCGCGCCAACGCCGCGAATGTGCAGTATTCTTCGGCAACTCTGCGCACACTGGCGGTGAACCGTTATCTGGTCAATAGCGAAGGGACGGTTGTGCGCGAGGGATACGCGGGCTACAGCGCTAACATCAGCGTGGGCGGGCAGGCCCCCGACGGGATGCAACTGGAGCGCAGCAACGGCAGCACGGCGGCCAATGCCAAGGACCTGGAGACTTGGCCGGAGTTCCACAAACGCGTGATCGACGACCTGAAGAGCCTGGAGGCGTTGCGCAATGCCCCAGTCGTCTCCGCCGAGGACTACCACGGGCCAGTGCTGTTCAGCGGCGACGCGACCGCCGACGTGATGGACCGTCTGTTCGTTCCCAACGTGGAGGCGGACCGGCCGGAGATGGGGACCACGGCGCGCACCCAGGGCATCTACACGTCGAGCTACCATGCGCGCGTGTTGCCCGATTTTCTGAACGTGACGGACGATCCGCTGATGACGAGCTATGGTGGACATGCGCTGCTGGGCGCATACGCGGTGGACGATGAAGGCGTTCCGGCGCAGGCGGTAGACGTTGCGGTGAACGGTAAGCTGGAGAACTATCTGATTGGGCGCACTCCGGTGCGCGACTTTGCGGTGTCGAACGGACACGGCCGCGCAGCGGTGGGCCAGACCCCGCACGCTAGCGAGGGCGTACTGCTGTTCAAGTCGAATGCGCCGTTGAATGCGGCGGCGATGAACGCACGCCTGCTTGCGATGGCCAAGGACCAGGGTCGCGATGTGTACGCTGTGGAGACGCTGGGAGGCGAGTTGGCGCCGCGCGTGCTCTATCTGGTGCATCCCGACGGCACCCGCCAACTGGTGCGGGGCGCTGTATTCGACGAGCTGGACAATCGCAGTCTTCGCTCGGACATTGTGGCGGCAGGCGACGACGAGTATGTTGCCAACACAATGGGCGCGGTGCCGGTGACGACCATTGCGCCAAGCCTTCTGTTCGACGACATTGGGGTGAAGCGCGCCACTGAGGAGCAGCAGAAGCTGCCCTACTACGGGCCTCCTGCGCTGGATGGAGATGGCGCGAAGGCGGGCGTCAAGTAAACCCTAGTTGAGGCGGACGATGTAGGGCAGGGCACCGGGCACAGGAACGCGGATGCTGTTGGCGATCTGGCTGGCGGTGGCCCTGTCGTCTTTGAGCGGGTCGATGCGCACCCAGTGTCCAGTGGAGCCGGCAAACTGGATGACCTTGGCTGTGGAGTAGCGGCGCAGGAGCTGGTTCTTGAGTTTTACGGCGTCCGCCTCGGTGGGGAATGCGCCGATCTGCACGCACCATTTCCCGGCTGGATCGACACCCGGATGCACGGGAGGCGCGTAGGCCTCGACCCTCACCTTGGCGACCCCGCGCGATAGACGCCAATGGCCTTGGCCGCGGCCAGAGAGAGATCGATGATGCGGTCATAGCCGACGAACGGCCCGTGATCCGTAATCCGAACAAACACTGACTCGTTGTTGGTCAGGTTCGTAACTCGGACAATAGAGCCCATGGGCAGCTCGCGATTGGCAGCCGTCATCGCATTCGGATCGTAGATGCTGCCGTCTGCGGCCTTGGCATTAGCGTAGGTAGGCACATACCAACTGGCCAGGCCGACCTCGCTGGAGACAGGCTTGCCGTGCGGAGTGGGTTGAGGAGCGGTGGACGCGGTTCCCGCGGAAGCGGAGGCGCCGGGCGTGGCTCGGCTGGCTGCGCTCTGGTTTCCCGCGCTGGATTGCGGCGGACGAGCCGCAGCCGTACTGCGGGTAGGCGTGATCGAGGGCAGCGGCGGCGGAGGCTGGTAGTAAGTTGAATTGTTCTTGTGGCGGCATCCCGCAAGTGCAAGCAACAGCAGCGGAAGCAGCACTGTAGCAAGCACCCGGCTGAGCGTCCAGCGAGGTGCGGCGGCTGCAAGGCGACGGAGATGCGGAGGACGGATCAAGGCTACGATTTATCCTTATAGGGGTCGGGAGCGGGGTCGGCGGCAGGCGGAGTCGGCGGAGTTTGCTCCTGAGCAGCGGTGCGGCAATCGTCCATGTGCTGGGCCAGCCTCTGCAACTGCTCGGCGGCGGCGCGCAGAGCTACAGACCCGTCGCGCCGGATCTCAGGGACTACCTGATCGTTGATGTAGGTGACAACGCGGTGCAGCTCCTCTTCGATACGCGCTGCTGCGTCTCGGGCATTTTGCTTCCAAGGATTGGGCCCGTCAGTTGCCATGGCGACACCTCCCCACAGTTCAGTATGGGGAGAGGGAAAAGCGCGGGTCAATGACGGAATCGCGTTATCGGACGCACGGTGCCTGATTGGTAATCGGCGCTATGGAGCAGTCAATCTGCGCTGTTTGGGCAACTAAGCGCAGGCGGAAGGCGTCCATCCAGATACGGGATCTCGTTTTCATGGTCGTTTGGCGACCCAGCAGGACTCCGCAGGGAGGCAGTCTCCAGTTGTAAGGACTGCACCCCCAGAGGGAGTGCCTGATGAGCGAGCGATCCAGCCGCATTGTCCGCCGTACCATCTTTGCAGGTTGCCTTACCATCGCCGCTGGCGCATTGTTTGCAGTTTGTGGGCTCTGCCCTACTGATGTTGCAGCGCAGGCATTGGCCGTTACCCCGAGTACAGATAGCACGCTGCTTGCCCTGCCCAATGCACCCGACGCAGCCATGGGCGGAGATAGCTTAAGCGTGGATGTAGCATCCGTGAATACGAGCGGATCGTCGGCGTCGGCAGTCACCTCGACCGCGTCGATTGTCTTTGTGTCGCCTACCCAGAAATTTATCCGTGCAGGCCAGATTGCGCCCACGCTAACGGCGGGTAATAAAGTTCTGCTGGGCGTACGGGATGCTTACTCTCCGTTTTCGGCTTCGGGATGGTTTGCCGTCGCAGGCTACGAACAGGCGATGAACGGGAGCCCGAACTACGGCACCGACCGGGGCGCCTTCGGGCAGCGGCTTGGCGCGGCGGCGGTGCGCGACTCCTCCGAGAGCGTCTTCAGCGAAAGCGTGATGGCCAATTTTTTCCATGAAGACCCGCGCTACTACCAGATGGGGCCAGCGCACAACTTTTTCGTTCGCCTGATCTACTCGGGCACGCGACCGATCTTCACCCGTACGGACAGTGGTCGACAGTCTTTGAACCTGGCATCGCTGAGCGGGACGCTGGGCGCGTCCGCGCTGACCAATCTGTACTATCCGCAGGTCAATCGCGGCCCGACGCAGACCATGGAGACCTTTGGGGGATCGATTGGCGGGTCGGCCCTGAGCGACGTCGTCAGCGAGTTCTACGACGGCTTCACGCACATGCTTCGCCACAGGAATAACTAGGCTTAGGCGAACCGAAAAATCCGGGTAACGCACGTCCAATCAATTATTAAGACGGCTCGCGGCCATCCCATTCGCCGCGCCGTATCCCCATTCAATGCAGGATTACGCCGTTCACTATTTGAACCTTCTCATCTTGCCCCCGGCTGCATAGTCTAAACAGTGCAAACGTAGTATCTACCTATAGCACTGGGCCATCGACACACCGTCCCGTTTCCGCATCATTCGAGTTGCAGCACTGGATGGATGGTTCGATCGAAGACCTCACCCAACCAGACCCACAATGGTCCGCAATTGCGAAGACTTGAGAGCCTCGGCCTCCGTCGCAATCGGCAAATCTCTTCAGGAGACAACTTCACATGGCAAAGCGCGCAAAGATCTTTGAGAAAGCAATCGTTCAGGTCGCCAAGGGCGGATGGGTGATCTACAGCAAGCTGAACGCATTGGCTGGCGACAGCCCGAGCTTTACCCCCAAGTGGAGCGACAAGCCGCTGCAGAAGAGCTATCAGAAGGAGAAGCCGCCGCTGGGCTGGCCGCGCACCACGGACTCGCTTTGCCCGAAGTGTGTGCCGGAGATCCGCAAGCAGATTGTGGACGGCAAACTGCCCCACGAGATCCTGCTGAACGAGAAGGTGGGCGAGCTGAAGGCGCAGATCATCGAGCGCGATGGCAAGATCCTGATGGTGAAAGACTGCCCGATCCACGGCCACTTCGAGGACGTGATGTCCATCGACCCGGCGTTTATGCAACATCTGGAAGAGGTGTTCCCAGGGCGCGACATTCGCGCGCACAACGACGCCAAGCTGCACAACCATGGAACCAGCACCGTCACCCATGGACGCGGCGCGGTGTTGACCATCGACCTGACCAACCGCTGCAACATGATGTGCGACCCATGCTTTATGGACGCCAACCAGGTTGGATTTGTGCATGAGCTGACGTGGGACGAGATCAAGACCATGCTGGACAACGCCGTCACTATCAAGCCCAAGCGGCAGATGAGCGTGCAGTTCTCCGGCGGCGAGCCGACGCTTTCGCCGTACTTTCTGGATGCAGTAGCTTATGCACGCAAAGTTGGCTACACCAGCGTGCAGGCTGCCACCAACGGCATTGAGTTCGCCAAGAGCAAGGAGTTCGCCAAGGCCGCGGCAGATGCCGGCCTGCGCTACGTATATCTGCAGTTCGACGGCATCGGCAATGCTGCCAACTCGCACCGCAAGGTGGGCAACGCGTTCGACGTGAAGCTACAGGCCATCCACAACCTGTACGAGGCGGGCGTGGACATCGTCCCCGTCACCACCATCGTGAACGGCATCAACAACGAGCAGGTGGGACGCATCATCCAGTTTGCTCTGGACAATCCCAAGAAGATCAACTTCCTCAGCTTCCAGCCGGTGAGCTTTACCGGCCGTGACGAGGACATCAGCGATGAGCGGCGCGAGGCACAACGCTACACGCTGTCGCACATGGCGCATGACGTGAAGAACCAGACCGGACTGGGCGAGCCGACGCGCGACTGGTTCCCCATCTCGTTCATGTCCACCTTCTCCGACTGGGCCGACCTGGTACATGGGCCGGACCGCGATTGGGGTCAGCTCTCCTGCGGATGCCATCCCAACTGCGGCATCTCCATGGCGCTGATGATCGACAAGGAGACCAAGGAGGCCGCGCCGGTGACAGCGTTTATCAATGCAGACCGCCTGGCCAAGGACATTGCGCGGGTCAACGATGCGGCCCGCGGAAAATTTCTCACCATGATCGGCGCCGCGCTGGCTCTAATGCGCAACTACACGCCGGAGAACGCGCCCACCCACTTCAAGATCAAGGACCTGCTGACCAAGTTCGACAAGAGCTTTGGCGCCAGCGGACGCGACTACGGCAAGGTCACCGCCGACCGTACCATGGAAGACATCAAGAAGCGGCGCGGCGATCGCTGGAACTTCCTGTTCATCGCGGGCATGTGGTTCCAGGACCTGTTCAACTACGACTTCCGCCGCACCGAGCAGTGCATCATTCCGTACGCCACGCAGGAGGGCGAGATCAGCTTCTGCGCGTACAACACGGGCGTGGGCTGGCGCAACATCATCGAGAAGATGCACATGACCTCGACCCTGACCAAATGGTACGAGGAGCATGGGCGGCACGAGATCTTTGCCGGCGGCAAGAAGGTTGGCCTGGAGATGCAGGACAAGTACGACCTGGTGCTGAACCAGGCGCACGTGGACGCGGCGGCCAACGATACGTTCGAGAAGAGCGGCATCGCCAAGAACGCGCGCGAGGAGAAGATCCGTGCACGCGACGCCAAGATGAAACAGGACGCCGAAAACGCTCGCATGGCCAAGCTCTATCGCAAGGAAGTCCTTAAGGAACCCGATGCGCCCGCAGGCTTCATCTCGCTGGGGGAGATCAAGCCCGCCGCGCCAGTGCAGATGGAAGAGACCGTCGGCGCCGAGTAACTCTTACTGGAACGGAGGAAGCCACCGGAAGGGCACGGCTTCAGCCGTGCCGCAACGTGGCTAATACGAATTGAAATCAACAAGGCCGCCAGCAATGGCGGCCTTGTGTTCTGTTTCCACATCCCAGCCCCCAACGCCCATCACGTGCGAAGCACGTCATCGAGCGAAGCTCGACTCGGAGGGAGCAGGGGCCTTCAGGCCCCTGAATACGGAGGCAAATAGAAAGGGGCTATAGCCTCCGTCTTTCTGTTTGTAATACAACTTCGTATCGCGAGAACTACTTTGCAGTGGCCGGGAAGAAATCTGCCTCGACAAACTTCTGGTTCACGACGATGTTCGAGTGGGTTTCGATGGACGTGATTCCAGTGGGTTCAATTTTGGGATGGTCATCGGCGGGATTATCTTTGTCAATTTGATCCATAATGGCCTTCATCGCCGCGGCGCTCGAAGTTTCTCGGATCTGGCGAATCAAAAAATCCTGTTTACCGATCCAGATCGTCCTGGTCCGGTCCTTTGTCCCGCCTGCAAAAACATAGCAATCTACCTCTCCAACTTTTTCGTCCGCTTGCTGGATGAGACCTTTCGCCAGGCAGCAGAATGGATTCGCCCACTTGGTGTTGAAGAAGGCCGCTGGAACCTCCGCCGCCGCACCGCTCGATATCCCAGTCGCACCCGCCAGTGCGTCCTCCATGGTTTTCTGTTTTTCCGCAGGCTTTCCAAACCCCATATTCAGATAATCTCCATCCCCCATCGACCAAACGTCCATTGCCGTGGAGAGCGGTGCAGCCGCTGGGTCCGAATAGTTATCGCGCCATGTAATTCGATAAAGGTTTGGACGGCTCAATCGCGTGGTAAAGTTCGTAACGCGTGTGCCGTTTTCCGTAATGCGTGTGCCCATGTACGTCGCGACAGTTGGCCCATCTGAGAGGTGAACGACCTGTCCTTCATCGCTATAAGAGTTGAGAGCGGCGTAGGCGGCCTTGGATTTCTGGAATATTTCTTCCTTTGTGAGTTTGGGTTGAGAGGCGTCCTGCGCACGCAGGTTCTGCGATAGGCCCGCCGCGAGCAAGAAGATCACGCTCGCGACAACCACGAGGTTATGTATACTACGCGTCATTATTTTCATAGATGTTTGCCCGAAAACATTATGCTCCGGCCCGGCTTGGTTAGAACATATTTTTCGAAGGCGCGTGTACAGCATTCCTCGGACCTATGCATTAGCGTGTTTTACCTGATGTTCTGTAGCTGACGGCATTGCGGCGATCAACGCTCGGCGTACTTGCGAGTGAGGCGCTTCTGCATATGGCGGGCGCGGGCCTTCATGGCGGGGGTTCCGTTCCACAGGTACTGCTCCACCAGTGCCTCGGCCTCATCGCGCAGCGAAGGCTCATTGAGCGCGAGGGTCGCCATACCCTCCATCGCGGCGCAGCGCACGGCGTTGCTCTCGTCCTCCGTCATTAAAGACATGATGCGCGATACGCGCAGCCGCTGTGCCTGGGTATTCGCCGTGCGCGAGACGACCAGTGCCAGGTGCCAGCGCGTCTGCTTCTCCTCGACTGGCAACGACTCAAGCAGTCCAGCCAGTTCATCAACGTAGCGATGCAGCGGGGATGAATCGATGTCCGTGATGCGCCGCGCGACATCGGCGGCACGCTTGCGCACGTAGATCTCCTCGCCGAAGAGTTCATTGACCAGCGCACGCAGCGATGGCTTATAGTCGCCGATCTCATGCGCCAACAGGCGTGCCTGGGGTAGTCCCCAGGGTCTTACGCGCAGCAGATCGCGCACTTGTCCCATGGCGCGCAGTATAAATCCGCCAGAGTGCGCGGCGGCATAATTTGCGGAGATTGCTATTGAGCGTTCAGTTTGGACTGCATCTGCTCGACTGCGGCGCGCAGCGATGCGACTTCGGGCATGCATTGCAGCGACCTCGGACTCCAAGGCGGCGATGCGAATGGAGGTCTCGCTTGGTCGAGGCGGGTCGAGAGTGGCAACACGCACGGTGGTATCGACAGGCCCGCCGAGAAGATGCGCGTAACGCGATTCGCGCGAGCCGGGCTGGCGCGGCAGCATTACGGCCAAGGGGCGCGGAGCCATTTTTTCTCCCGCCGGAGTCTCCGGGATCGCCGTCATGCGCGCCAGCGTGCTCTCTACCGCATCGAGTCCATCGAAGCTGAAGAGGCGGTCGGAGCGGGAGCGCAGCTCGCCGGGAGTCTGCGGGCCGCGCAGAAAGAGCAGGCACAGCAGGGCCGTCTCGTCGCGGCGCAGGTCCAGTACGGTGCGTATGCGATGCTCGTACTTCTCCACGCGGCTGGAGTGTTCCACAGCTACCATGTCCTCGTCTTCCAGATTGCGTATGGCGTGGCGCACTTCTTCTTCTGTCAGGTTTAGCACGGGATCGCGACTGGAACGCTGGTTGCAGGCGTTGACCAGCGCATTCAACGAGAGCGGATAGTTTTCCGGTGTGGCAATCTCTTTCTCGATGAGCGAGCCGAGGACGCGAATCTGCACGGGATCAAGTGTCATGCTACTCAGCTTGACACAGTGCGGCGACGACGCGCCATAGCGGTCAGTCGAGGCTGAAGCCCGCGTCCACATCGATTACCAGTGCATCGTGGTCCACCTGCATCGAGTGCAGCTTCAGGGAGTCCAGCGCGAGCGTGTAGCCGGTGGAGGTCAGCGACTGGCTGAGCAGCTTGCGGATGAGGTCCGCGGCATTCATCTTCATCTGCGAGGGCAGCTTGCGGCTGAGAAACGGCTCCAGCAGAAAGTTGAGCTCCTGCGATTCGCTGATCTTTTCGATTTTGGCATCGCGAAAACCAACCGACTCGCCCTCGGCCTGGGGGACGACCGAAACATCCGATTCGGTGCTGAGCGAGACGCCAATGCAGTTGCCGCCGATTGCCTTGCCCAGCTTGGAATGGGTGCGCACATGCACCACGACACGATCTTCCTTGAAGGTGACATGGGGGTCCTCGGCGTAGGCGGAGCAGGGCGAGGTTGCGTTTCCATGCATATAGTAGCGCCCCTCGGGGCCGTTGAAGAGCTGCGTGCGCAGGGTCCGCTCCAGCGCTTGCGCCGATACCTTCACCTCAATCGCGCGGGCCATCCGCGCTCCGCCTATCCCAAGCAGCCAAAGCAACAGCACACTGCGCAGCAGAGTTTTCATCATGCTTAAAGGATAACGCGTGCGCGTGCGATGCCTTAATCGACGCATAGCGACAGACACGAGGGCTGCCGTCTCCGATGCAGACTGGAGCACCGGCAACACGGCGGACTACAGCGCAACAGGAGGCAATGAACCAGACTCGGAGATGACCGCGACAATCGCCGGCTGCAACCCGTCAGCCGACACGGTGACTACAATTGCTCCAGCCTGAGCGCGCTTGCCCTGGACGATGGCCATGCAGAGTCCGTTGAACGCGCTGCGCTGGGTTGCCCGGTCCGGCTCGTGGCAACTGGGATCGCCATTGCCCACGCCGATCACACTGCCCGGGCCAGCTACGGTCCACGTCACTTTATGGTTCGCATTGGGCACGATGTTGTCCTGCGCGTCCACAATTGCCACGTTGATCACGGCCAGGTCCTGTCCGTTGGCCGTAATCTTTTTGCGGTCCGCGGTAGCAAGTACCTTCATGGCAGGCCCAGCGGTCTCGCGCTTGTCGGTCAGCACAACCTTGCCGTTCTTGCTGGCCTGCGCAGTGAGCGTTCCCGGTGTGTACTTCACCTTCCACACCAAGTGCCCGTTCTTCTTCACCGGCTGCGAACCGAGGCTTGCGCCGTCGAGGAAGAGTTCGACACTATCCTGGTTGCAGTAGGCCCAGACCTCGATCTCCTGGCCTTCGCGTCCCTCCCAGTTCCAGTGGGGAAGGATGTGCAGCATGGGCTCGGCACCCCACCAGGCCTTGTAGTAGTACGCCGTGTCCTTGGCAAATCCGCAGATATCCAGGATGCCGAAGTGCGAACTGATGCAGGGCCATCCGTAGGGCGTGGGCTCGCCGCGATAGTCGAGGCCGGTCCAGGCGAATCCACCGGCCAGGAACTCGCGCTCGTCGTAGAACGACCACCACTCCTCGGCGGTATTGCCCCAGCGCGGCTTCTCCGTGTCGTATGCGCTGACGTAGCCGCGGGCCGCGTCGTTTACGTAGATGCCGCGCGTGGCAACGGTGCTGGCCGTCTCGGTGCCGATCATGGGATGCTGCGGGTGCTGCTTGTTATAGTCGTCGATCAGGTTGTCGCTGTAGTTGCATCCTTGCACGTCCAGTATGGTGGAAATGCCGACTCCGCCCCATCCGCCGTTCATCGCCGCAGTGGATACGCGCGATGGATCGAGCTTGCGCTGCAGCGCTTTCATGGTCTTTACGATGCGCGCGCCGCGCTCCGACCCCTGCTGAGGTTCTTCGTTGCCTAGCGACCAGATGATGACGCTGGGATGGTTTCGGTCGCGCTTGATAAGCCGCTCCAACTCGCTCAACCCCTCCGGATCGGAGGACATTCTGCGCGTCTCGTCCATCACCATGATTCCTAGGCGGTCGCAGGCATCCAGAAACTCCGGCGTAGGTGGATTGTGCGAGGTGCGGCAGGCGTTGGAGCCAAACCACTGCAACAGTTCCAGCCGATATGCCTGAATGCGGTCAGGTATGGCTGCGCCCACGCCCGCGTGGTCCTGATGGTTGCACGTCCCCTTGACCTTCACCTGCTTGCCATTGAGCAGGAATCCCTTGTCCGCGTCGAACTTGAGGGTGCGAATGCCGAAGGTCGCATCGTCGCGATCGACTGCCTTGCCGTCCACCTCCAGAGTGGTGACCGCGCGATACAGATTGGGCGATTCGCAGGACCACAGCGCCGGCTTGCCGACGGTGGCTTGCAGGTCGAGGGTGCGCGTTTCGCCGGATGCAATTGAGGCGGGCTGGGAGACCGCCGTGGCCACCGTCTTGCCCGCCGCATCCAGCAGCTCCGCGTGAATCCTCCCTGAAACCGCGGCATCGCCATCATTGGTAACTTCAGTAGATACAAATACGGTTGCCGGATTGGAACTTGTAACTACTCCGGTTGCTTTTGCGAACTCCGTACGCACATAGTTTCCCCAGCGTGCAATATGCACCGGTGCAGTCTTGGTGAGCCATGCGTGGCGATAGATTCCCGCGCCCTCGTAGAACCATCCCTCATCCAGCGTGGCATCCACGCGGACGACCAGGAGATTTGAGCCTGGCGCGGGTGTTCCCGGTCTTGCACCGGCGGGTACTTCCGCGCTGCCAAAGTTGGCGAAGTCGGTGAGGTCGAGGCTCAACGGAGCGTATCCGCTCATATTGTCGGCTATGTAATAGCCGTTGAAGAAGACTGTGGAGTTGCGGAAGATGCCGTCGAACTCCACCGAGATACGACGGCCTGCATCGCTGGCCGGCAACACGAACTCGCGGCGGTACCAGCCGACGCTGGTCTCGGGATACTCGCGTCCCAACGGTTTTGAGCCATGCCCCACCAGGGCGGGGTTGTTATCGATGAAGGGCAGATCGATGGCCCAGTCGTGCGGCAGGTCGATCTTCTGCCATGCCGAATCGTCGAAGCGTTGCGAGGTTGGCCCACCTGAATTTCCTGCCTTGGCAAAGGTTCCTGAGCCACGGCCGTAGCCGAAGTCCTTGGCTGGATCATTGGCATTGCCCAGAGCGAAACGCCAGCCGTAGTCCAGCAACAGTCGCTCACGCAGCGTGTTGGGCTGGTTGGCCTGCGGCATACTGGCTGCCATCTGGGGAAAGATTGGGGCCGCAGCAGCCATGCGCGACTCGGCAAGAATGTCCTTGCCCGTCATGATTCCAGCCGATGCAGCCAGCCCCGTCTTCACCAAATCGCGTCGTGTCCACTTGCCCATGCCCGTTCTCCCAAATATATTTCAGTCGCGCATTGAGGATGCGTAGATTCGCAGCCTTGCGCGCGTTATCCACTTTACAGCGTGCGGAGATTTTTGGCAGGGGGAAATGGTTCGCGGTGGCGAGGATTCCCACTCATCGCAAAGAACGCGATGAATGGGAATCCCAGTTCGGTGGATAGTTTAGATGGAGGA
>CAWERM010000131.1:0-3865 GCA_963810995.1 uncultured Acidobacteriaceae bacterium
CGTTTTCGTGCGGGTACCGTACAACGCGTGTCCGGTCCATTACAGGCTGGCTGGGTCGATTCATCCGCGCGCAACTCTCCGTCAATCGCGCTCAGCAGAGCATTGTCCGCCTTCAAGGTTGTCCGTCCTGTCTTCACCTCGCCTGCACCTTCGCAACCACCGGCTGCACCGCCGCCGCCTGCGTCTTGGCCGCATCGGCCTGTGCTGTCGACACCGCCTGTTGCACGGGCTGCGTGTGGTCTCTGTGCATCGTCATGCCAATCCCGACCGCAAGCGCAGTGGCCAGGGCACCCGCTACCCATGCCTGTGGATGGAGCAGCCACGCCAAGGCTGGCTGGCGCTCCGCCAAACGCACGGGCTGCGTTGCCGCTCGCCGCTCGGCCCACAGAAGGCTCTGCTCGGCAAAGTCTCCAATCGCACCCGAAACCCGCTCCGACTCTTCGCGGCACGCCGCGCACTCCATCAGGTGGGCCTGCACCCCGGCAGGCTCTGCGCCCAGCAGTAGATTCGTGAACTGCTCGTCCGTAAGATGCAGTTCGCCGTTGTTGTCATGTCGCTCGCGGCGGCTGTCGTTTCGTTCCCCGTTGCTGTCTTCTCGCTTATTGCCGGCTTCCATCACGCGCTCCCTCCCACCTTCAGCCGCACCGCCTTCACCGCGCGGTGCAGATGGGTCTTTACCGTGCTCATCTGCATCCCTGTTGCCTGGCATATCTCCTGCAACTCCATCTCATCCACAAATCTCATCACAAAGATGCTGCGCTGGTTCTGCGAAAGTCCCTCCAGCGCGCCCGTCACCTGCTGCGCTCTCTCCCGCGCCAGAATCTGTGTCTCCGGCGAACTCTCCCCGCTGGGCAGCACGCCGGTCAGCTCGCTCAGGTCCGGCCCCGTCTTCTGCACCTTCCGCCAGAACTGGAACTTGCGCGTCCTCTGATGGTCCCGCACCAAGTTGCCCGCGATATGCGCCAACCATGTATATACGCTGCACTCGCCACGAAAAGTTTCCCTGCCGTTAAACGCCTTCAGCAGACAGTCCTGTACCACAGTCTCGGCCAAATCCATGTCTCCTGTCGAGTAGGCGATAAACCGCAGCAGACGCGCCCGATAAGCTCGGTCCAGCGCCTCTATATCATCCAACTCGCTTTGGATGGCCTCACCCATCGCGCAGCCGATCATACCCGGATTGAGCGCAAGCTGCATACACAAAGTAGACGCCTGCCTCCCCCCACGCGATTACAACCCCCAGAAAATATTCCGCCGCGTGCCGGATGCCCCATCCATCGCGCCGGGTGCCCCATCCATGCCGCGTTCTTTGCGGAATGGGTGGGATTTCGGGTGCCGTATTCTTTACCCGTTCTTCCCTGCCCCCTGACCCCCGCCCTATTCGTCCGCCTCGCGCAGCTTGGCCAGCACCCCAAAGTCCTCCAAAGTCGTCGTATCGCCGCGCACCTCGCCGGTCGTCGCCAACTCCCGCAGCAGCCGCCGCATGATCTTCCCGCTTCGCGTCTTGGGCAGTGTTTGCGTAAACCGCACGTTGTCCGGCCGGGCCAGCGCCCCAATCTCCTTCGCCACCCACTGCCGCAGCTCTTGGCGAAGCTCTTCACTCGGCTGGTACCCCTCGTCCAGCGTCACAAACGCCGCAATCGCCTGCCCCTTCAGCTCGTCCGGTCGCCCCACCACCGCCGCCTCCGCCACCTTGGGGTGCGCCACCAGAGCCGACTCGATCTCCATCGTCCCCAGCCGGTGTCCGCTCACGTTGATCACGTCGTCCACTCGTCCCATAAGCCAGTAGTAGCCGTCCACGTCGCACCGCGCACCGTCCCCGGTAAAGTAGCTCCCCGGCACCGCCGAAAAATAAGTCTCCTTGAACCGCTCCGCATCGCCCCAGATCGTCCGCGCCATCGACGGCCACGGTTTGCGCACCACCAGCAGACCGCCCTGTCCCGCCGCCACCGGCCCGCCTTCTTTTGTAACCACCTCAGGCACAATCCCGAAGAACGGCCGCGTCGCCGATCCTGGTTTGGTCGCCACCGCCCCCGGTATCGGCGCAATTATGATCGCTCCCGTCTCTGTCTGCCAGAACGTGTCCACAATCGGGCACCGCTCCCGGCCAATCTCCCGGTGATACCACATCCAAGCCTCCGGATTGATCGGCTCACCCACCGTCCCCAGCAGCCGCAGCGACGCCAGCGAATGCTTCTTCACCCACTCATCGCCCCATTTGATGAACGCTCGGATCGCCGTCGGAGCGGTATAAAACACACTCACCTTATGCTCGTCGATGATCTTCCAGAACCGGTCGTTCGCCGGATAGTTCGGCGCTCCCTCGTACATCAGCACCGTAGCCCCGTTCAGCAGCGGCCCATACACCACATACGAATGTCCCGTCACCCAACCGCAGTCCGCCGTGCACCAGTACACATCCTCATCGCGCAAGTCGAAGACGTACTTGCTCGTCAAATAGCACTGCACCGCGTATCCGCCCGTCGTATGCACCAGCCCCTTCGGCTTGCCCGTCGTGCCTGAGGTATACAGGATGTACAACAGGTCCTCCGCGTCCATCCACTCCGCCGCGCATTCATCCTCTGCCGCGGCCATCAGATAATGCCACCACAGGTCGCGCCCTTCCTTCATCGCCGCGGATCGCGACCCCTTCCCCGCCCGCTGATACACCACCACATTTCGCACCGTCGGGCAGCGCTCGATCGCTTCATCCACAATCGCCTTCAGCCCCACCTCAACGCCCCTCCGGTAGCTCACATCCTGCGTCAGCAGCAGCACGCACTCAGAATCGTTCACCCGGTCCACAATCGCCTGCGCCGCGAATCCCCCGAAAATCACCGAATGCACCGCCCCAATCCGCGCGCACGCCAGCATCGCAATCGCCAGCTCCGGACCCATCCCCATATAGATCGCCACCCGGTCGCCGCGCTTCACCCCCAACCCCTTCAGCACATTCGCGAACCGCTGCACCAGCCCATGCAGCTCGCCATAGCTGATCCGTCGCACCTCGCCCGGCTCGCCCTCCCACAGCAGAGCAGTCTTCTCCCGCCGCTTACCCATCGCGTGACGGTCCACGCAGTTATGGCTCAGGTTCAGCTTGCCGCCAACAAACCACCGCGCCGAGCCCATCCCACCGTCCAGCACCCGCTCCCACGGCCCAAACCACTCCAGCTCCCCCGCCGCCTCCGCCCAGAACGCCTCCGGCTCCTCCACGCTGCGCCGATACATCGCCTCGTACTCTTCCAGACTCTTGATGTGGGCCTTTGCCGAAAACTCCGCATCCGGCGGGAACACCCGATTCTCCCGCAACAGCGACTCCATATTCGTTCCAACCGATGTCTGCACGTCCATCCCCGTAGTCGTAGTACCGCCCTCTAGCCTCGACGGCATTGCACTAACTCAGATGAAGCAAAGCCCGCGCACGATGGATTTCTTTGCCCAAACCCACGCAGAATCCTACAACTGGGCGCCCCATCCATCGCCGCACTGGGTGCCCCATCCATTGGGTGCCCCATTCATCGCGTCTTCTGCGATGAGTGGGAGCAGTCTTGCTCGTCATTCTGGCCTGAGCGAAGTCGAAGGCCAGAATCTCTGTCGTTGTCCGTTCTTGCTTGTCATCCTGAGCGACCCCGAGCGCATAGCCGAAGGGGAGTCGAAGGACCCCCGCATTTGTCTTTGTCTGTTTTTGCTCGCCATCTTGGCCTGAGCGAAGTCGAAGGCCAGAACCTCTGTCGTTGCCCTTACCTGCTCGCGCAGCCGTGCCCTATTCATTGCCTTTTCATTAGCAACCGGCTCGCAAATGGGATGACGCTAAGACCGCCGCACGGCCTTTCTCATCCAATTCCAATCGAATTAGCTGCTTTTT
>CAWERM010000132.1:0-6990 GCA_963810995.1 uncultured Acidobacteriaceae bacterium
CCTTGTGTACGGCGACTGCGAGCGAGGCGCAGTCGCCAACACAGGGGCAGGGCCGAATGGCCGTTCCTCCGCCGGCAAGGGCGACCGGTGAGCCGGTGCTGTCCGTGCAGCGGACGTTTCCCTTTGCCGATCTTCCGGTGGTGAAGAACGCGAACGGTGAGAGCCGCGCCGTGGTGCGTGGTGTACTGCCGACGGGCGAGGCGGTGGAGATGCACGAGACGACTCTACTGCCCGGGCATATGCCTCATCCGCCGCACAAGCACCTGCACTCCGAGTTCATGCTGATACGCGAAGGCACGTTGGAGATAGACAACGACGGCAAGCCGGAACGGCTGGGGCCAGGCGGAGTGTTCCTGGCGGCGTCCAACGTGATGCATGGGCTAAAGAACGTCGGCGAGACGAATGCGAACTACTTTGTGATCGCAATCGGTCGCGACACCGCAGGGGCGCTGCCGGTGTAGGGGCGAGAGCCGCGATCGGATACAGATGTTTCTTTCGATGCGGAGGCTGACCGCCCAGGGTACTGCTAGACCTGAGGCGGGGGAACATCCTGTGGGTCGTCTGGCTCATCCTGCGGAGCGCATGGCTCATCGTTGCCAACCAGTTCTCTTGCTCCGGTGAACATCTGAAGCAGAACCATCCAGGTGATATATCCGGAGCTGATGAGAAAGACGTATCCGCGCAGATTGAGTCGCCGGTATTGCACAAGGTCGATGGAGCACAGTAGGAAAAGTCCTCCGAACATGAGGAGAGCGATGGACAGACCGGTCATCCAGAGCGTCTTGCGGATTCGGCGGTGCATGGGATGCTTAGGCCATTCCTGAGAGATATAGTACAGCTATGTTCCGCCGCCGGCGCCGGAGCTCATGCTGAAGATGGGCAGGTAGAGGGAGATGAGGATGGTGACCACGACGCATCCCATGACGATGAGGATGACCGGCTCGATGAGGCTCATGGCGGCAGTAAGGTTGGTCTGCACATCTTCCTCGAAGAACTCGGCGACGGAGTTGAGCATCTGAGGCAGCGCGCCGGTGGATTCGCCGACCTCGATCATTTCCACGGCCAGCTCGGGAAAGATTTTGGTGGTAGCGAGGCTGGTGGATAGGCCCTTGCCCTCGCGCACTGTCTCCACGCTGCGAAAGATAGCATTACTGATCTGGCGGCTGCCGATGGAGCGTGCCGCGACCTCCAGGCTGGGCACCAGGGGAAGACCTCCGGTGAGCAGGGTGGCGAGAGTGCGGGCAAAAAGGCCAACCTGATATTTGAGCCAGACGGGGCCAACCAGGGGAAGGCTGATACGAACTCGATCGACCAGAACCGCGCCTGCGTCGGTCTTGATCCAGCGGACAAAGAGAAACACCAGCAGAGCGAAGGCGACGGCGGCATAGATTCCGTAACTCTGCGCTCCCTTGCCCAGTTGCAGTAGGAAGCTGGTGATGGCGGGAAGCGGTGTTCCCAACTGCTCGTATAGTTCGGCAAAACGGGGAACGACGAAGGTGATGAGAAAGATGAAGAGGCTGATGACCATGATCACCAGTACGGCGGGATAGATGAGGCTGGCGGTGAGCTTCTTGCGGAAGGTGAGCGAGACGCGCTGGAAGTCGAGGTAGCGCTGCATGACCTCTTCCAGATTGCCGGAGCGTTCGCCGGCCAGAAGGGTGGTGGTATAGACGATGGGAAATCCGCCCTGCGCCTCGAATGCACTGGAGATGGATTCGCCATTTTTGACGCGGGTGGCGACGTCCTCCAGTTGGGCGCGGAAGTGGGGCAGCTTCTGCCTGCGCGCCAGCAGTTCGATGGATCCCAAGATAGGAAGGCCGGCGCGGATGAGGGTGAGGAACTGCTGGTTAAAGACGAGAAAGGTCTCCAGCTTGACCTTTTTGGCCTTGCCGGCGCCCGCCAGCAGGCTGCGCGCCTTCACCGAGTAGACGTAATACCCAGCCTGAGTGAAGCGCGCGCGCAGTTCCTCTTCGGTGGCTGCGGTGTGCGTCTGTTCCTGCACCCGGCCACGCTCATCCGCCAACCTGACAACGTACTCAGCCATAGAATCACAAACTCAATTCTGGAAATGCATGGGTCCGTGCCGGCGAAGAGCATTGCCCCACTCGACCGCAATGACCCTTTCCATCTTAGACGTTACTGATGACGATTCCTCTTAGCAATCGCGGTGAGATTATTCGCCCCCTCCCCGGATTCAAGGATTGTCGAGGAAAGCAATGTGTGTGCCGAGTGTGGTTCATCGGCAATATGGGGCATCCTCAGGCTGCTAAACTCACAGCACCAAGGCACTCTAGGGGAGACAGGGGCTCGGATGGCGAAGACGGCTGTCATTATCGGGGCTGGGCCAGCGGGGTTGACAGCCGGACTTGAACTGCTCCGGCGTACAGAGATCGTCCCGGTAATTCTAGAGTCGAGCGAAGAGATTGGGGGCATCTCGCGGACGATCCGCTACAAGGGCAACCGGATGGACATCGGGGGCCACCGGTTCTTCTCCAAGAGTGACCGTGTGATGCAGTGGTGGATGGAGTTGATGCCGCCCGATCTGTCTGTGGCGGCCGATGCAGCTGCAAGGCCTGCCGGCGATGGGCCGGAAGCGCAGAACCAGCCGGCAGAGATCAGCTACCAGGGCAAGCGGCGTGTAGTGACCGTGCCTGCGCACCTGCCGGAGGAGCCACCTCTGCGCGGTCTGGGCCCACTGCACCATACAGGCGAAGTGGAAGAATCCGGCGGTGTGGAAGATGCAGCCGAGACGGTGATGGTGGCGGAGCCGGCCAACCCCGACCTGGTGATGCTGATCCGGCCGCGACGCAGCCGCATCTACTATCTGCGGAAGTTTTTCGACTATCCCATTACGTTGACGGCGACGACGCTGAAGAACCTGGGCCTGGTTCGCATGGTGCGCGTGGGGACCAGCTATGCGGTGTCGCGGGTGCGCCAGATCAAGCCGGAGAAGAGCCTGGAAGACTTCCTGATCAACCGCTTCGGGCGCGAGCTGTATCTGACGTTTTTCAAGAGCTACACGGAGAAGGTGTGGGGCACGCCGTGTCACCAGATCTCGGCGGAGTGGGGTGCGCAACGCATCAAAGGCCTGTCGTTGACCAGTGCGGTGAAACATTTCGTGAAGAAGATGTTTCGCGCCGGGGGCGAAGGCGGCGACCTGGCGCAGAAGGGCACAGATACCTCGCTGATCGAGCGCTTCATGTATCCGAAGTTCGGGCCAGGACAACTATGGGAACATGTGGCGGAGCTGATCCGGCAGAAGGGTGGTGAGATCCACCTGGGCTGGCGGGTGGACAAGATCCACTTCGCCGAGGGCAGTAAACTGCACGTCACTGCGATCGACGCGGTGCGCGTGGATGGAGAGCGCAGGACCTTTGCCGGCGATTATTTCTTCTCCACCATGCCCATGCGCGAGCTGCTGCGCGCGATGCAGACGCCGATTCCGGCGAACGTGCTGGAGGTGAGCGATGGCTTGCAGTACCGCGACTTCATCACCGTTGGGCTGCTGGTGGACAGGCTGAAGGTGACCGAGCCGGACGGCAGCCTGCTGAAGGACACATGGATTTATATTCAGGAGCCAGACGTGCTGCTGGGACGGTTGCAGATATTCAACAACTGGAGCCCATACCTGGTGAGCGATCCGGCAAAAGTATGGATCGGGCTGGAGTACTTTTGCTACGACACGGACGATCTATGGAAGATGAGCGACGACGAAGTGAAGAAGTTCGCAATCGCCGAGGTGGCGAAGATCGGCATTCTGGATGCCGCGGACGTGAGCGATGGCCATGTGGTGCGCGTGCCCAAGACGTATCCGGCCTATTTCGGCACCTACGACCGCTTCGACGAGTTGAAGACCTTTACCGACCGCATCGACAATCTCTTTTTGGTGGGACGCAATGGGATGCACAAGTACAACAACCAGGACCACAGCATGTTGACGGCGATGCATGTAGTGGATGGGCTGGCGGCGGGCTCGGTGAACAAGCAGGCGCTATGGGAGATCAACACCGAGCAGGAGTACCACGAGGAAAAGGACAAGAAGTGATTGAGGTCCAGGGTTTCAGGTTCGTGGTTCGAGGGGCGCGATGAAGACAATTCTGCTGCTGGCGCTTCTGATGGCGATCGCGCTGATGGCGGTGAATCGGCAGCGCATCTATGTACGCGACCCGATGGCCACGGTCTACCGTAACGACGCGAAGCAGAGCGGCGTGCAGATATTTATCAGCGTCGCGGGCGACATGCTGTTGTGGCGGGAGGCGGAGCCGAGGGAGAGCCGCGTGTTGCTCCAGGGTTGGAACAAGATGCCGGGGACGCCGGAGCGGCTGACCTGCCTGCACTGGATCGCGTGCCTGACGGATGCAGATCACGCTTCCACGATTCCGCTGGATTGGAACGGCTACGGAACTAAGAAGGGGAAGTACGATCCAAAGGTGTCGATGAGCAGCCGCGAGGTAACCTACCGGGATGCGGATGGGGCGACGATGCGCGCGGAGCTGCGATAGGGGCGGACATGAGGTTGACACAGGAGATGAGACAAACTCAAGCATCGCCGGAATCCAAGCTGTCGACCTCTGCGGCAACCAAAGCATTGATCGAGGCAGTGAACAACAAGCGCGCTCGGTTTGTGCTGGACGCAATCGTCAAGAACGGAATGGTATCAACAGAGGAGATAAGCAAAGCTGGATACGAACACCCTCCTCGTGCTGCTCGAGATGTCCGCGAATTGGGTTTTTCGTTGAAGACACTGAAGGTAAAACACAGCAATGGCCGTACCATCGCTGCTTACACTCTTGATCTGGAGAAACTGCAAAATCCGAGCATGGGAGGCAGAAAAGCAATTTCCAAGAAGGAACAACAGCAGATCATAGTGAGATCAGGCGGTAAATGCAAAATCTGCTCTTCAACGCTCAATCTACAGGTCGATCATCGCATTCCGTATCAGATTGCCGGTGAATCGAAGGGCAAAGACGAAGATATATTTCAAGTCTTATGCGGTTCTTGCAATCGCAAGAAATCCTGGGCTTGTGAACACTGTGCAAATGCTCTTGGGTCGAAAGCCGTGGCTGTCTGCCAGTCTTGCTATTGGTCGGGTTCCGATTTATACACACATGTCGCAATGGTAGAGGAGCGGAGGACGGACTTGATCTGGGTTGGCAAGACTGAGACGGACGTGGCCGACAAGCTGAGTCAAGAGGCGAAGAAAATTGGCAAGAGTCCGACCGAATACATTAAGGACATCTTGTTGCGTTAAGCAAACATGCTGGTCTGAGGACTGAAGTGGGCCAGAGGCATAGGCGCATGGGAGCCGGAGTACTTCAGGCATCTAGAGATGTAGAGCGACTCGATGGTGATGTGATCTTTGCCGTTGAGCGTTGCCTGGCTTGAGCGACCCACGTCCAGAAGGGCCCGGTCCGCAAGGTCGGCTGGGAGCGGCTCTCCGTAGTTCATATTTCCGCATGATCCGTCGTAGCTGAGCACGAATGGAATCCCCTTTTCATTGAGGAGAGTCAGTCCCTCAACGATACGCTCTCGCGCCACACTCTCGAAGTAGCGTTGATCTCTTCCTTCACTTGTGCCCTGATACGGAGGGTCAAGGTAGAAAAAATCGCCTGGGACGGCCTCCTCGAAGAGTGACATGAAATCTTGTGTGACTGCCTGCGATCTGCCGCGAAGCAGCTGATGCGCGGCATTTAGCTCCATTCGCATAGTTTTCGGCTGCGTACCGGTACGGCGTTTGTCCGGGGATTGATTGAACTCGCCCGAGGGATTGAAGCGGACGGCGTTTTTTACACATCGCGCCAGGAGGTAGAGCAGTTTGGCTGGGTCCCGGTCGATATTGAACTCAGACCGGATGAGGTAATACTCATCGATTGCGTTGCATCGTTCCCTATTCCAAAGAGCCTCATATTGATCCGCGATTTTGTCTGGAGTCTGGAGAATACCTTGCCACAACGCAATCAGTGGCTTCAACGCATCGCCGATAAGGAACGACTGGAACAAATTCTGTGACGCAGCGGCCAGTGTAATGGCGGCGGAGCCTGCGAATGGTTCGATCAGCCGGTTGTATTTGTGAGTGGGGACATGGCTCAAAACGGCGTTCGCGAGCCGCCGTTTGCTGCCCTGATACGGGATGGGATGAGGTACTGAATATCGCATGTATTTTGCCATCCTCGAACTGAGTCTACTCTATAGCGAATGCAAGGCGAATTAAAATAACTGAGGAAATCATGATTTATCGGAGGGATTTTCCCAATTCAGATCAGACCGCTACAGATAGGAACAGATGTTGGCCCGAAGGCTTACAGGAGGTTGCTGGCGGGGCGGGTGGGGAGGGTGAAGTGGAAGGTTGAGCCTTTGCCTGGGGTGCTGGTGGCCCAGATGCGGCCTCTGTGCTGGGTGACAATTGCGCGGCAGATGGAGAGGCCGAGGCCTGTGCCGCCCATGGTGCGGGAGTCGGAGGCATCGACCTGGAGGAAACGCTCGAAGATGCTGTCGAGCTTGTCTTCGGGGATGCCGCGGCCCTGATCGCGGACCTGGATTTCAGCTTCGTGGATGTCGCCGCGGCGCGCGCGCATGTGGATCTCAGTGCCCGCGGGGGAGAACTTGATGGCGTTGGAGATGAGGTTGGAGAGGACCTGAAGGATGCGATCGGGGTCGGCCCAGACGTTGACTCCCTGGGAGTTGAAGGTGATGCGAAGCTGGGCATTGGAAGCGTCAGTCTGCATCAGGACGGCGGCGCGGCGGAAGAGGTCGTCGGCGGAGCACATGGTGCTGTGCAGCTCGGCCTTGCCGGAGCCGATGCGTTCCAGTTCGATGATGTCGTTGACCAGGCGAACCAGTCGGTCGGTGTTTCCGGCGGCGATCTCCAGCATCTGACGGAGTTTTTGCGGACGGGCATCGAGCGAACCGCCGGTGATGAGGCCGAGGGCCGCGCGCAGCGAGGTGAGCGGAGTGCGCAGCTCGTGCGAGACGGTGGAGATGAACTCGTCT
>CAWERM010000133.1:0-6289 GCA_963810995.1 uncultured Acidobacteriaceae bacterium
TGGTTTTGCCTCCGCCCTGTAGGCCCGCCATCAACACGACGCTGGGCGGCTGCGAACTGGTGCGGAAGCGCGCCGTGTCCTTGCCGAGCAGGGCGACGAGTTCGTCGTGGACGATTTTGACGATCTGTTCGGAGGGCGAAAGGGCGGTGGCGACCTGGGTACCGAGGGCGCGCACGCGGATGTGCTCGACCAGGTCGGTGACGACGGAGAGGCTGACATCGGCCTCGATCAGCGCGATGCGAATCTCGCGCAGGGCTTCGGCGATGTTCTCGTCGGTGATGGTGCCCTGGCCGCGCAGGGCCTTGAAGGAACGCTGGAGTTTGTCGCTGAGAGTCTCAAACATGCTGTAGCAAGTTTACCAGCGGAAGCGGCAGGAGCAGATTCCTCCGCTGCGCTGCGGAATGAGAACAGAAGGACGGGCAACAGCAAGAGCCAATGCGGGGATTCTTCGCTTCGCTCAGAATGACAATTCATGGGTGCGGCGGGGATGTATCGAGGAGGATGCTGTCGAGGTTGATTCAGGTGCGCGGATGGGACGGATTGCGCGGTGGGTGGCGCGGATAATTGAAGGATGAAGGCTGTTGTGGAAATGCCGAGCAATAAGCGAGCCGAAGTTGCGGGAAACGCGCGGCTGGTGCATGAGTATATGGACTATCTGCGCGTGGAGAAGGGAATGCGGCCGGCGACGTGCGAGGCTTATGCGCGCGATCTGGAGCAGTTTGCCGAACAGGTGGAGCGACGGGACGCGCTGCTGCTAACGGCGGTGGAAGCGGATGTGAAGGATTTTATGGCGCGGCTGCGGGCGAACCATGTGGATGCTCGCAGTGTGGCGCGCAAGTTGAGCTGCCTGCGGGGATTCTATCGCTGGCTACTGCTGGACAAGCGCACGCAGGCGGACCCGACGGTGAACATCGAGACTCCGGCGAGCTGGAAGGTGCTGCCCAAATCGCTGGCGGAGAGCGAGGTGTCGCAGATGCTGGACCGGGTGGGCGCGGCAGCACGCACTCCGCAGACAGAAGGCGGGCGGGATGCGGCGGCGCTTGCTCTGCGCGACCATGCCATCCTGGAGCTGCTGTACGCGGGCGGACTGAGGGTGGGCGAGATTGTGGCATTGGGCGAAGAGGACCTGCACCTGGATCTGGCTCGTGCGCAGGTGCGGGGCAAGGGAGACAAGGAGCGCATCGTTCCTCTGGGGCGTCGTGCTGTCGAAGCTCTGGATGAGTACATCAAGCGCGGTCGGCCGTCGCTGAAGCGCGGTCGGATGCAGCGTGCGCTCTTCCTGAGCAACCGCGGGCACGCGCTGACGCGACAGTGGGTGTGGGAGATGGTGCGCGCGGCGTCGGTGAGCGTGGACGGGAGCGGCCATAAGGCAAGCCCGCACATGCTGCGCCATAGCTGCGCCACCCACATGGTGGAACATGGGGCCGACCTGCGCAGCGTGCAGCGGCTGCTGGGGCACGCCGATATTGCGACGACACAGGTGTACACGCATGTGGCGATGGAGCACCTGAAGCGTGAGCTGCGGGAACACCATCCGAGGGGAAAGCGAAGGCAGGGAACAGGGAACAGAGAACAGGGAACAGCAAGCAAGATTGCACTTGATGCTGTGCCGGCGGTGCAGGGATGAAGGCGGAGAGGGGAGAGTTCGAGTCATTGGCGGAGGAGTTTCTGCTCATGCTGGAGAATGAGCGCAACGCCAGTGCACATACGGTGCGGGCGTACCGGCGCGAGGTGACTAACTTCGTCGCATATCTGGGTGAGCGGCTGGGCAAGGGGGCAAAGATTGGCGCGGTCGAGCACCTGCATATTCGCGCTTATCTGGGATCGCTGTATGAGCGCGGGCTGACCAGGGCGAGTGCGGCGCGCGCGCTGGCAGCGGTGCGTTCGTGGTTCCGCTGGATGGCGAAGGAACACAAGATCGCGCAGAACCCCGCACTCCTGGTGAGTACGCCGAAGTTGCCGCAGCACCTGCCGCGCGTGCCCAGCATGGAGGAGGTCAACGGCCTGCTGGATGCTATGGAGGCGGGCGTAGATAAAAAAGATGAGTGCGCGGCTTGGCCGGAGCGAGATCGCATGATCTTTGAGCTGCTGTATGGATGCGGAATACGCAACTCAGAGCTGGTGGGCATCAATATGGCGGACATTCAGTGGAAGAACGACGCGATCCTGGTGAAGGGCAAGGGACGCAAACAGCGTTATGTTCCGCTGGGCGACGAGGCGGCGATGGCGATGCGCGCGTACCTGCCGCTGCGCGAGGAGCGGCTGCGAGATGCATGCAAGCCGGCGCTGGTGACGGATGGGCCGCTGGTGACGAACCTGCGGATGCGCGGGAGTTGTCGATTAACGACACGAAGTGTGGGGAGGATTGTAAAGCGGATTGCGCTGGCGCGGGGGTTGGCATCGGATGTGCATCCGCACACTCTGCGTCACGCGTTTGGCACGCACATGCTGGAGGAGGGCGCGGACCTGCGCGCGATCCAGGAGATGCTGGGGCATGAAAGGCTATCGACCACGCAACGCTATACGCACATGACGGCGGGACAGGTGCAGCGCGTGTATGAGGAGACGCATCCGAGGGCGCGGTAGAACAAGCTGCCAATTCAGGTTAAGTAATTTAACGTGACTTTAGCGCACGCCTGTGGATACTGGGAGGCATGAATACGGGCCTTGATGTGCGTGCGGCAATTAGAGATGCAAACGCAGTATTCGGGCGGTTTCCGGCGTGGCTTTGTTTACTGCCGGTGTTGTTGGGATTGTTTTCCTGCGTGACTACAGAGTGGTATCAACCAGACTTACAACATCTGGACGGACCGTATATTCTCCTCTATTTCCTGTGCTTCGTTGTTGGTGGCTTGGTATTGTTCTGGCTTTGCTGTTTTATTGAGGTTGTGGTCTCGTCGATGTTCTTGCGCGCGCGGGAGGGAGAGGAACCGGGCGGATGGCAATTGGGCGAGGCATGGCGGTATCGCGGGTTCACCACGCTGGCCGGCGGGCTGCTGTTACGTTATATCGGCTGGGGTCTGGTAATTGTGTTGCCCTTAGCCATCGCGATAGGCGTGATAACGGCCATTATGCATGAGATTGCGGGGTCAACCAGCGGCATAAGCGCGACTGCAGGTGGGGTTGGCGCAGCCGGTCAGGGGAATATTTGCGCTATTATGGGTCCCCCGTCCGTAATTATCACGGCCCCCATTTTCTGTCGCTATATGTTTGCCTTCCAAATGTTTGCCATCGAGCGAAGATCCGGCCAAGGATTTCTGGATGAGTGCGTGGCCAGAACCAAGAAGGCCTGGAAGACAGCCGCGGCGCTGATGATTGCTGGAATGATTCCCGCCTACATGATCCTTGGACTCGAGTCGCTGGCATGGAAGTACTGGACGCCGTCGCACGGGCGACACATGGCGGTTGAAGTGGCAGGCGTGATCCTGACAGGCTGCTTTACGGCGTGGTTCATTCTGGTGAAGACGGGGCTGGCGATGCAGCTGATGGCAGTGCCAGCATCGGCGGTTGAGCCTATTGGAGATGGGGCAGCTATCTAGGCCTTATCGATATATGGCAGCTATAGCAAGGGCCTTTGGCCCTTGATAAGTGCGCAATACGGAGATTCTGGCTACGCCAGAATGACGAGCAAGACCAACGAAGGTGAAATGCGGGGATTCTTCCCCTTCGACTAGCTGCGCTTGCTCAGGATGACAAACAAAACATACAACCGCAGATCCTTCGACTCGCTGCGCTCGCTCAGGATGACAGTTCGGTAGTGAAGTGTCATCAACCCTAAACTTGCTCACATAACTCAGAACTGACAACTGACAACCGAGTTATGCGGCGGCGCCGTGGCATTTTTTATATTTTTTACCGGAGCCGCATGGGCAGGGGTCGTTGCGTCCGACTTTTTCTCCGGTAACGCGCTGTGCGGGAGCAGCACTCTCGCCGGAGCCAACGGCGCGGGCCTGCTCCAGTTCGCGACGCTTCTTGCGCTGAAACTCTTTCTCCAACTCGTCGATGGTGGTGGAGGGAGCGCGGGTGTGGATGGGGACGGGGGCGTGCTCCTCGCCGGGTGATAGCGGCAGCGCCTGTTGTCCGGCGGTATGGGGGCGCTGAAGCTGCGCCGCCAACATCTGTTCGGACGATTCGATGGGCGTGCCGTCGGGGCCGAGGATCTGCATGCGGAAGAGGTGGCGCGCGGTGTCCTGCTGGAACTGCATCATCATGCCCTCGAACATCTCGAAGGATTCTTTCTTGTAGGCGACCAGCGGGTCCTGCTGTGCGTATCCGCGCAGGCCGATGCCTTCCTTGAGGTGGTCCATGGCAAGAAGGTGGTCTTTCCACAGGCCGTCTAGGACAGAGAGCATGACGATGCGCTCGTGGTAGCGCATGGCGGGCGCGCCGAGGACCTTCTCCTTGAAGTCGTAGCGCGCGCGGACCTTTTCGAAGATGGTCTCACCCAGTTCGTGTCGATTGAGCCGGGTTGCATCGATTGCGTCGGGGCCTTCGTTCAGCTTTACGCCAAAGACATCGTAGAGCTGGGAGAAGATGGCGTTCATGTTCCACTGCTCGGGATGCTGCTTCTCGGGCGCGTGCTCGTCGAGGATGTTGGAGAGGATGGTGGAGACGTAGTCCTCGGCGACGAGCTGCTTCTGATCGACGCCCTCCATCAACTGGCGGCGCAGGCCATAGACCGCCTCGCGCTGCTTGTTCATGACGTCGTCGTATTCGAGGACGTGTTTGCGCGACTCGAAGTTTTGTGTTTCGACGGCCTTCTGCGCACTCTCGATGCGCTTGGAGATCATGCGACTCTCGATGGGGACGCCCTCTTCCATTCCCAGGCGCTGTAGCAGGGTGCTGACCCACTCGCGCGCGAAGATGCGCATCAGATCGTCTTCCAGCGAGAGGAAGAAACGCGAGCTGCCTGGATCGCCCTGGCGACCGGCTCGGCCACGCAGTTGGTTGTCCACACGGCGCGACTCATGGCGTTCAGTGCCGAGGATGTGTAGGCCACCGGCTTCGACGACGGACTCGTGTTCGACCTGCGCGGTGGCGAGATGCGAGGCGATGGCCGCGTCCCATGCTTCCCTGGTGGTCTCGAACTCTTGACTAGCGTAATAGAAGCGCTTCATGCCGGGACCGGCAGTTGGGGAGATGGCGCCCTCGGCGGCAGAGACAGCGCGAGCCTGCGATTTTTTGACAAGGTCCTGGCGCGCCATGAACTCTGAGTTGCCGCCGAGCAAAATGTCGGTGCCGCGGCCGGCCATGTTGGTGGCGATGGTGACCATGCCAAGACGTTCCGGCCTGGGCTACGATCTCGGCCTCCTTCTCGTGGAACTTGGCGTTGAGTACGACATGTCGCACGCCGCGGCGCTTGAGGATTTCAGACAGCAGCTCGGATTTTTCGATGGATGTGGTACCGACCAGCACCGGCTGCTTGACCTCGTGCAGACGGGTGATTTCGTCGGCCACGGCAAAATATTTTTCTTTTGCGGTGCGGAAGACGACGTCCGGATTCTCGATGCGGCGCATCGGCATATTGGTTGGAACGACGACGATGTCGAGCTTGTAGATCTTATCGAACTCTGCGGCCTCGGTCTCCGCGGTCCCGGTCATGCCGGAGAGTTTTTTGTACATGCGAAAGTAGTTCTGAAAGGTGATGGTTGCCAGGGTCTGGTCTTCCTTGCGGATAGAGACGCCCTCCTTGGCCTCGACCGCCTGATGAAGGCCGTCGGACCATCGGCGGCCGGGCATGAGCGTCCGGTGAACTCATCGACGATGATGACTTCACCCTCTTTGACGACGTATTCCACGTCTCGCTTGTAAAGGTGGTGGGCCTTGATGGCGACCTCGACGTGGTGCTTGAGGTCCCAGTTTTCGGGGTCTGCGATATTGCCGATGCCAAGGAGCTTTTCGATCTTCTCCCATCCCTCGTCGGTGACGGTGATGGCGCGCGCCTTCTCGTCGACCACGAAGTCGCCGGTCCAGGTCTTGGTCTCCATGGTCTCGATCAGTTCGCCCGCTTCGAGATTGTGAATGATGAGGTTGACGCGTGCGTACTTGTCGGTGGTCTCGTCGGTGGGGCCGGAGATGATGAGCGGAGTGCGCGCCTCGTCGATGAGGATGGAGTCGACCTCGTCGACGATGCAGAAGTAGTGGCCGCGCTGCACCATGTCCTTGAGGTCGAACTTCATATTGTCGCGCAGATAGTCGAAGCCAAACTCGTTGTTGGTGCCGTAAGTGATGTCGGAGGCGTATGCCTCGCGGCGCTGCTCGTCGGAGAGGTCATGCACGATGACGCCGA
>CAWERM010000134.1:0-4960 GCA_963810995.1 uncultured Acidobacteriaceae bacterium
TTCCTGCCAGAGTTGCTGCTGCTTTTCGGGCGGTGCTCCGCGCCAATCGGAGAAGGTCCACGGGACGGCCGCCTGCTGGCGGACCACCTGCATGGGTTTTTCCAGCTTCTCCCAGTGAAATGAAGTGCGCAATACGGCGTGCCGGTCCACGAGCACCTGCCACGCCTGCCGCAGAAGCTCCGGATTCAGCTCTACTGCTGAGGCGGCAACCGAATTGATTGATATATGCGGCCGAATCCGGGGCGTACAGGGCATGAAAAAGCATGCCCTGCTGCATCGGCGACAATTCGTAAACGTCTGCAATCCGGCGACGCTATCGCTGCAAGCGGCACGCACGACGGTGCTGGCGGTCAGCTCTGCACTGTGGTTTGCGTCGCTGAAGGCTGCCACGGAGATTGCGGTGAACTTGCCTATAGCGGCAGACCAGGAGCCGAACCTGGTGCTCTACTGTGCAATGGTCATTGTAGCTACGCTGGGTATGTTTATTCTGTGGGCGGCCGTCAGTTGGGTGTTCTCGGTCGCTCCGCTGCTTGCTATGCTCGGCAATTTGGGCGCGGGAGCAAGTCTGGTCGCTGCGTTTCGCCTTGGGCCGCTCCGCTCCAAGCTGGTCGAGATCAATCTGGTGATGGGAATCGTCAAGATCGCGCTGATCGTGCTGGCCATGGTGTTCTCCGCGTCTCCTCTCCCCTTCGAGAGCGTGGCCACGCCGCAATTCATGGCCTGGTGGTATGCAGGGGTCACCGTTCTCTATCTGGTGGCATCGGATTTTTTCCATGTCGCGCATTTGATGGCATACCTGGAGCTTTGGAATTCGTACAACCGCGACGGACTGCAAGCACAATCCTGATGCAACCTTTTCGCAGGATTATTTCCAACCGTCCATCGGCTCTGCTAGCATGGCGGGCACTATGAGAACCTTTGATTCCGCCCGCCGCGATATTTTGAGACTCAGCAGCATGGGTCTTGCCGCCTCAGCCGTCTCCGCCATCCCCGCGTTGGGTGCAGCCAAGAAAGCCGCCGCACCGCCGCCTCTCTCTCCCCTCCAGTTCGACGTACGCGCCTTCGGCGCAACCGGCGACGGCAAGACGGTAGATTCGCCTGCCATCAATAAGGCCATTGAAGCGGCAGCGGCAGCTGGTGGAGGCACCGTCATCTTTCCCGCCGGTAACTACCTTAGCTTCTCGATCCGGCTGAAGAGCCACGTCGATCTCTACCTCACGCAGGGCTGCACCATCATCGCCGCGGATTCGCCTCTTTCAGGACAGACCACCGGATACATGGGCGGCACATACGATCCGGCCGAGCCGCAGAACCCCGCCATCGAACCTTTTCAGGACTACGGCCACAACCACTGGCATAACTCGCTGCTCTGGGGCGATGGCATCAGCGACTTCTCCATCACCGGTCCGGCCTCATCTGGGGCCGAGGTCTAAGTGCCGGGGTTGGCGGTGGGCGACCACCAGCCGCCGCGGCTGCCGCAGGCACTGGGGCGGCAAGCACCCCACCACCTGCTGCACCGCCAGCTCCTACCTCGCCCGCCACGCCAGCCGTGGCAGAAGCGACCCTGCCTCCGCGCGGGGCACGTGGCAACTACCTCAGCTTCCGCGCCGAGCAAGCCGGTGTTGGCAATAAGACCATCGCCCTCAAGAATTGCCGCAACGTGGTGCTGCGCGACTTCTCCATCCTCAAGGGCGGGCACTTTGCCATCCTGGTGACCGGCGTCGACAACCTCACCATCGACAACCTCAAGATCGACACCGACCGCGACGGCATGGACATCGACTGCTGCAAGAACGTGCGCGTCTCCAACTGCACGGTCAACTCCCCCTGGGACGACGCCATCGTTCCCAAGTCGAGCTACGCGCTTGGCTACGCACGTTCGTGCGACAACATCGCCATCACCAACTGCTATGTCGCCGGTTGCTGGGAGCTGGGCAGCGTGCTGGACGGCACCTGGAAGCGGAGGGCCGGCGGCGGCGGCACCGGACGCATCAAGTTCGGCACCGAATCGAACGGCGGTTTCATCAACATCTCCATCTCCAACTGCGTCTTCGAGGGCTGCCAGGGACTGGCGATGGAGACGGTCGACGGCGCATTGCTGCAAGACATTACGGTCAGCAACATCACCATGCGCGACATCATCAGTTGCCCTATCTACCTGCGTCTTGGCGCGCGCCTGCGCGGACCGAAGGCCAAGGCCGCGGGCGATCCGAATACCGTGGTCGGCTCGCTGAAGCGAGTGCTGATCAACAACATCAACTGCTTCAACACCGTGTCGAGGTACGGTTCCAACATTACCGGTATTCCTGGATTCCCCGTTGAAGACCTCAAAATCTCCGATGTCTACGTTCAGTGCGCCGGCGGAGGCACTCCCGATCAGGTCAAGATCGATGTTCCCGAGAACATAGACAGATACCCCGAGCCGGGCATGCTGGGCACCCTTCCCACCTACGGCTTCTACTTCCGCCATCTAAACCGGCTGGAGATGAGCCACGTTGAGATCGCGCCCGTCGTCCCCGATGCCCGCCCTGCCATCTATCTGGACGACGTACACCGCGCGGACTTCTTCGCCATCACCGCTCCCAGCTCGCCGCCCGCCTTCTCCATCAACAAGTCCACCGACGTGCGCATCCTGATGAGCCGTGCCGCGCCGGATTCCACCACGCCGTAATTAACCGGGTTCCCCGCATAGCCTGTTAACATAGCCATGTGTTCAGAACGCATGGCCGGGATGGCCTGTGTTCTAAAGGCGGACGCGGATTGCTCTATTGGCTGCTCTACCAGAAGCTGTTTCCATACTTCAGGGTCTTCCGGATATTCCGGTATCTGACCTTCCGCACGGTCTTTGCCAGCCTCACGGCGCTGCTGATCGGCATGTTGATTGGGCCCTACGTCATCGACCGTCTGCGAGAGTTCCAGATCGGCCAGTACGTGCGCGACGACGGTCCCGAGACCCACCTCAAGAAGGGCGGAACGCCCACCATGGGCGGCGTGCTCATCTGCATCTCGATCCTCGTCCCCACGTTGCTCTGGGCCGACCTCTCCAACCCGTATGTCTGGGTGGTAGTGCTCTCCACGATGGCATTCGGCGGCATCGGCTTTGCCGACGACTACATCAAGGTTGTGCGCAAGCGCAGCAAGGGGCTCACCTTCTGGCAGAAGATCGGCCTGCAGTTCGCGGCCAGCGCGGCCGTGGCAGCCACTCTGGTGCGCCTGGACGTGCGCGGCAGCTACTCCACCAAGCTGATGGTGCCGTTTGCCAAGAACTTTCGCCCAGACCTGGTCTGGCAGTGGATGGGCCACATCCCGCACGCGCATTGGATTGCGTTCCTTCCCTTTGTGCTCTTCGTCGTGCTGGTGATCACCCTCACCAGCAACGCTGTCAACCTGACGGACGGTCTCGACGGCCTGGCCATCGGATGCACCATCATTGCCGCCGGCGCACTGGCCGTGCTCACCTACGTCTCCGGCCACGTCGTCTTCGCGGACTACCTCGAACTACAGCGCATGCCCATGGTCAGCGAGCTCACCGTATTCTGCGGGGCCATGGTGGGCGCCAGCATCGGCTTTCTCTGGTACAACGCACACCCCGCAGAGGTCTTCATGGGCGACGTAGGCTCGCTCGCCCTGGGCGGCGCCATCGGCACCGTTGCCGTCATCATCAAGCAGGAGCTGCTGCTGCCCTTCATCGGCGGCGTCTTCATCCTGGAGGCCGCCAGCGTCATCCTGCAAGTCGGCAGCTACAAGCTGCGCAGCGGCAAGCGCATCTTCCGCATGGCCCCGCTGCACCACCACTTCGAGCTGCTAGGCTGGAGCGAGTCCAAGGTGATCGTGCGATTCTGGATCATGGCCCTCGTCTTCGCCCTCTTCGCATTGACCACGCTAAAGTTGAGGTGAGGCGATGACTGAAGACAGGAATTGCAGGATGGTAGCGAAATGGAACTGAAGAACAAACGCGTGCTGGTGGTTGGCCTGGGCAAGTCGGGGAAGTCGGCGGCGCTGTTTCTGCGCGACCACGGCGCGCGGGTCACCGTCTCGGACGTGCGCAGCGCGGAGGCGCTGACCGGTGAGATTCCTGCACTGCTTGACGCCGGAATCATGGTGGAGACGGGCGGCCACGGCCTGCTCACCTTCCGCCGCCAGGACCTTATCGTGGTCTCGCCGGGCGTCCCCTACGACACGCCGGAGCTGAAGCAGGTGCGCGCGTTTGGCCTGCCCATCATCGGCGAGCTGGAGTTGGCCAGCCGCTTTCTGCAAGGTCAGATCGTCGCCGTCACCGGCTCCAATGGCAAGACAACCACCACCTCGTTGCTGGGCAAGATTTTTGCCAACGCTGGCGGCCCAACGCTGGTCGGAGGAAACATCGGTACGCCCGTGATCGACCTGATAGCGCAGAGTACGCCGCAGACGGTCAACGTGCTGGAAGTCTCCAGCTTCCAGTTGGAGACGGTGGTGGAGTTCCGACCACATATCGCCGTCGTGCTGAACATTACGCCTGACCACCTCGACCGCCATGGTACCTTCGAGAACTACGTCGCCATGAAGGTGCGGATCACGGCGCAACAGACGCCGGAGGAGTTTTTCGTGCTCAACGCCGAGGACAAGCCAACCCAGATGCTGGCGGCGAAGACCAAGGCCCAGGTCTTCTGGTTCAGCGGGCGGCGCGCGATCAAGCAGGGCACGTTCGTGCATGGCGAGAGCGTTCTCTTCCTTCCACGCGAGGGCGCCAAGCCGGAGCCGGTAATGCCGCTGGCTGATATCCCGCTCAAGGGCGCGCACAACGTGGAGAACGTCCTCGCGGCTATCTGCGCGGCCCGGCTGGGCGGAGTTTCGGCCAAATCGATCCGCGCCACGGTCGCAGGCTTCAAAGCTGTCGAGCACCGCCTGGAGTTTGTCGCCACCGTGCGCGGTGTATCGTTCTTCAACGACTCCAAGGCGACCAACGTGGACGCGACCAAGA
>CAWERM010000135.1:0-6001 GCA_963810995.1 uncultured Acidobacteriaceae bacterium
GTCCCACTGCTTGCGCAGGTCTACCATCTGCTGCATCTGGTCCGGCTGGATCACCGTGTTGCCGGCCTCCCAGAACAGGATGCTCGGGTTATTGCGGAAATAGATCATGGAAATCCGCATCACCTCGAATCGCTGGTCCCACTGGCGCCCGTGCGAGTCGCCCTCGCTGTCGCCCGCAGGACAGACTTGTATGATCCCAAAACGCGCGAAGGTATCCGCGTCTACTTTCTGCGGCGAGATGTGCATCCAACGCATGTAGTTGCCGTGGCAGTCGCGAATCAGTTTTGCAGTGTAGTCGTGCATCCAGTCGGGATAACCTGCGCCCACGCCGGCCCACTCATCCGCCGAGCGCTGCGAAAATCCCTTGAGGTAGACGAACTTATCGTTGACGTATACGCCTCCGGTCCCTGCACCGCCCTTGAACTCGGTCTTGCGGAATCCGGTTTCGATGCGATAGACATCCACCACCTTGTTGTCTACCTTCAGCATGGAATACACGTCGTACATGGCAGGATCTTCGCAGCTCCAGAAGCGCGCATCCTTCAGCGTTCCCCCCGCGGACATCACACTCTTCTCACTGTCCACCATGTCCAGCGGGTCGCCATCGAATTGGGCGCAGACGCGGCCGTTGCTGTCTACGATGGCCACCGACAAACCTACTGTTGCGCGGTCGCCCGACGTGTTGTGTACCTCGGCATCGACGGTTACATCCGCTGTCTTTCCGGCAATATCGAAGTTGTCGGCATGGACGTACACGCCCTGGCTCTCCAGCCCGTAGTAGAGAGGCAAGGTCTGATGGATCTTGCCTGTGACATGCAGCCACACAGGTCGGTTGATGCCGCCGTGGTTGGGATTGAAATTGTTCCCCGCCCACTGGTAGCTGGTACCCACGCAAGGTGAGCCGTCGGCGTTCTTCGGGTTGGCAGCGCAAAAGGCGCGCTCCTTGTACGCGGTGGTATTGTCCACCTTCACCGCCAGTACGTTCTCTTGGCCGTTGGGCAGCAAGGCATCCGTAATGTCGATGCCATAGGCAGTGATGCCGTTTTCATACAAGCCAATCTGTTTCCCGTTGAGGTAGATATCTCCGGCCTGGCGCATGCCTTCAAACTCCAGGAAGACGCGGTTGCCGACCAGTGCGGCGGGTAGCTTGAAGTGCTTGCGATACCAAGCGAGTCCCTTATAGGTTCCCATGTCGCCGCCGCCGTGCGAGATGAGCATACGGAAGCTGTCGACATCGTTGAAGCTATGCGGAGTGGCAACCGGCGACCAAGCCTTATCGTCGAACCCTGGGGCTTCAGCGCCGGGCACATCCTGCCGGATGAACCTCCAGTCGAGGTTGAAGTTCAGCGTAGTGCGCGGGGACTGCGGCGGTACGTAGGTTGCGCCAGCCGTCGGAGGCGCGGCAAACAAGGGACAGGAGCGGCCCAGAACGACCGGCAGTCCCAGAGCAAGAAAGCTGGAGGCACCAACAAATTCGCGGCGAGTTACTTTTCTGTTTGACACGGGATCGAATCGCCTTTCATGACTGGAATGGAAACAGGAGACCTGGCGCAGGAGCGGTGCGACAACCCCACAACAATCCATGCGCGGACAAATCTTATCGTTCTGGGAGACGTATGGCCGGAGTAAATTGTCTCCAGCGATCAGGTGCGAACCGTGACGATGGCTGGTATTGCTGCACCGGCTTCCTCAAATACAGCTCTTCGAGAAATGTTCGCCGCTGTGAAATATGTACGCCGCATCGAGACTGAATGCGGCGTACTCTTTTCACAGTTTGAGGATTCGCTACACCTCTCTTATGTGGCCATGGCACCGCGGTTCCATCTCCGTTCGATACCCGGTACCACTCCGTTCCAGAATGCAGCTAGTATGCCACCAACTTGACCGAACCCAGCAAGCCCGATGTCGGCGGCGCTGCCGGAGCAGCTCCCCGGCCACCTCCACCCGCACCGGCAGGTGGAGCTCCAGCGCCAGGTGTACCAGGAGCACCGGCAGCAGCAGCCCCTCCACGTCCTCCCCGGCCACCACGACCTCCGCCCATTCCAGCGGCTCCCGGAGCCCCAGCGGGTGCCCCTGCGCCGGCAGGCAGCGTTGCTAGAGCTGGTGCCGCACCAGCAGGCGCTGCACCAGCAGCAGGCGGCGCACCGCCAGCCCCTCCCCGACCGCCCTCCTGCAAGGCATACGCCTCAATCTTCAGATCGTTCGCGCCTTTCTTCAGTGCATCGGTCACGTCCCAGCGATACGGCTGCCATGCTTTCGTTCCCACATCTTTCCCATTGAGCGTCACCTTTGCACAGTCATGCACATCGGCAATCTCCAGATAGACGCGTTTTCCCTTGGGTGCAGCGGTGGCCGAAGTGAACGCCATGGTGTAGGTTGCAGGTCCGATAAATCTCGTCGTGCCCATCTCCTCCCATGGCTTCAGCGACGTCGTCATCTGCTTGCCGTTCAGGTCCAGCTTCCAGTCGCTGTCCAGTGTCATCAGCGTATCGCCGGATGCAAACGACGCCTCCGGAGCGGCCGCAACTCCCTTGGCCAGCGGTCCCACCACGATCACCTTCGCCTCGTACGGGCCCAGAGACAAGGGAACGGTTACCGAATCCCCAGCAACCGTCGTGCCCAACATCGGATGAATCTCGCCCGTCGCCAGATCCCAATCCTGCGCCGTGCCGTGTCCCGCAATCGTTGCCGTGCGTGTCTCCGCCTTGTCGCTTTCGTTGAAGAAGTAGTACATGTCGCCATCGGTGAACTTACGATGCGTGTAGGTCAGCCTGGCGAAAGACGCGTCGAGCTTGACATCCGGCTTGGGCAGCGCAGCGATCACCGCAGGCGTAATATCGCCCGACGGCTCAATCAATGTGGCGAAGCTCAGGTCCGGCTTATCCTTCGCATCCATGAACGTCTTGTCCAGAATCAGCGTTGGCGTCTTGCCAACGAAGATCACCTTGCCACCTTGTTGCACAAACTCCTTCAGCCGGGTCAGCCCCGTGCGCGTGATCACCGTCATCGAGGGAAAGACGATCGCCTTATAGGTCTGGCCGCTCAGATTGGTGAAGCCGCCGTTCGAGATGGTGGCCACCGAACTCAGCGACTGCTCGTCGAAGTAGTCCCAATCCACCTGGTGCTCAAACAACTGCCAGCCTAGTTTGGTCGTGCTTCGGTCCGCTTCGTTGGCCGCGTCGCCGCCCATCCAGATGGTGTTGCCCGGATGGTACAGTCCAACCTGTGCCGCGGGACGTCCAATCGACATCAGATAGCCGCCGCGGTTGCCGTACATCGCAATCAGCTTGGCCTGCGGCTGCAATACGGGCGTACTCGTCGCGCCAGCGGCTGTAGCATCGCCGCGTTGTTGCCACGGCACACGAAGCGCCAGAGTGGTCACGCCGCGCACCAGTTGGAAATCCATCTGGTACTTGCCGTCGATGCCCGTTCCGCCGCCCTCTTCCGCCCACACCTTCGGGTGTCCGAACAGGTGCGCATCCGAGCTCGCCAGCTTGGGGAAGTTATTATTCACGGTCCATGTACCGTCCGGCCGATGTACCGCGCTGGGAATCAGTTGGCTCAGGTTGTCGATTCCCGGAGTCTCTACATAGCGCTCGTCGCGGAAGAAATCACCCTCGCTTCGCTCCAGCGAAATCATCGTCTCTTCGTGATTCAGGTGCACCAGGTACTCTACGTTGTGCGCCTTCGCCCAGTTGGCCTGTTCGCCGAAGAACGAGTCCTTGAAGATATTGCTCCACACATCGTAGTAGTCCGCGCGCGCCAGGTCAGACCCCTTGATAGGCGCGCGATCGAACCATGAAGGCAGATACGGTGCCAGGTCGTAGCCTTTCGCCGCCTTGAACTCCTCCAGCAGCTTCGGGCTCCACGGAATGCCGCTGCTGTAGTCCGGCTCATCGCCGAAGGTGCCCATCACAATCTTGCCGAACTGGTCGGGCACAGCGTTGTAGTACGTCTCATGCACGGTATGCAGAAACGCATCGGTCGCCTTCGGGTCGAGGTAGTCGATGATCGAGTAGGTCGCATCCTTCGCGCGAGTACCGTCCGCGCGGTTGAAGTTGCGCGTCGGCGAGCTCAGGTACACATGCCGCAGAAATGTTACTTGCCAGGTGTAGCGCGGCTCATTCGGCGTGGTGCCTTCGGCCGGCGTCAGGTACTTTAGTTGCATGTCCGCCGGCACTGGAATCGGAATCACCTGCTTGATAGCGCCGGTCTGGTCTGTCTCGGTCGACCAGATCGCCAGAGTATCCGGTGGCACCGGCATCTGTAGCGTCTGTCCAGGCGCAACATGCACCGTAATGTCCGCCGTAATGTCCTGCATCCCCAGTTGCGGATAGCGCTCGCTGATGTAGCCGCCCGCGAATCCGCTGGGATAGTCGCTCTCGTCCTGGATCCACATCCTCATGTTGCGCTTCGCGAGCTCGGCCACAATGTACTTCACCTGGTCCATATGTCCCTGCGAAAGATACGCAGGCTCGCCCGGCGCCCGCCGTCCCGGTGAAAGATTAATCATGAAGATGCCATTCGCTTCCATCGCGTCGAGATCACGCGAGATCCGCGCCCGCACTTCCGCCGCGTCATACGGAATGTTCGGCAGCCTCTCCATCGCGTTCGACCCGTTCCAGCTCTGGAACTGCTGCATCGCCCCATACTCGCGCGGCGGAGACTTCAAGTTTGCCGCAACTTCGGCAGTGGACGCGGGCGTCACCTGCTGCCACGGGCGCGGCGACTGCGCTTGCGCCTGTGCCTTCGCGACCGTTGCCATAAGTAAGAAGGAAAGAGATGCAAAGAGGACGAGTAGTACGTGGTAAGGCCTAAGGGCAAACTTCATAGCATGGACTCCGGATCGCTGAAATTCGTTCGCACCGGAGTATACTCACCCGTCTCTGCAAGTAGCAAGCCGCGCCTTCCGGCAAGGATGCCGCGTTCATCCACAACTGCGACGAAGCATCCCACGCACCCGCGCCAGGTGGCTCCGTGAATCCTCTGTGACATCGAATGCCACAAAAGGGACGGAGCTTCCCCGTCCCTTCAAGGCCGCAAAAACTAATCGAGATTTTACCCCAGGGAAACTTGTGATCGGCAATGCACCGAATCAGAGTCTCCCTAGTACGCCACCAGCTTGACACCGCCCAACAGGCCCGATGTCGCAGGCGTTGGCGCTCCTCGGCCACCACCACCCGCACCGGCAGGCGGAGCTCCCGCAGCAGGCGTTCCAGCAGCAGCCCCTCCACGTCCTCCACGTCCGCCTCGCCCTCCAGCGGCGCCGCCGGCCTGTGCCAGCGCCACACCGCCAGCACCAGAAGCCGGAGCAGCAGCACCAGCAACAGCAGGCGGGGCAGCAGCACCACCACCTCCCCTACCTCCGGCAACGTTGGCATACACCTCGATCTTCAAATCGTTCGCGCCCTTAATCAGATCGCCCGTCACGTCCCAGCGGTATGGCTGGAACGACCGCGCGCCCACCTCTTTTCCGTTCAGCGTCACCTTCGCGTAGTCATGCACATCGGCGATCTCCAGATACACATGCTTGCCCTTGGGAGTCGTGGCCGGGGTGAACTGCACGGTGTAAGTAACCGGTCCCGCAAACGTGGTCGATCCCAGCTCCTCCCACGGCTTGATCGGCGTGGTCAACTGCTTCCCGTTCAGGTCCAGCTTCCAGTCGCCACTTAAATCCGCAACCGGTTCGCCCGACGCAAACGACGGCTCCGGCGCTCCGGCAACAGCCTTGGACAGCGGTCCCACTACAACCACCTTCGCCTCATACGGGCCCAGCGTCAGCGGAACTGTTACCGAATCCCCCGCCGCCTTCGCAGCCGTCATGGCATGGATCTCGCCTGTCGCCAGGTCCCAGTCCTGGGCCGTGCCGTGTCCCGCAATCGTCGCCATGCGCGACTCTGTAGCCGTGCTCTCGTTGAAGAAGTAGTACAGGTCGCCGTCGCTGAACTGGCGGTGCGTGTAGGTCAGTCTCGGGAAGGCTGCATCCAGCTTCACGTCCGGC
>CAWERM010000136.1:0-10621 GCA_963810995.1 uncultured Acidobacteriaceae bacterium
ATTGCAGTGAGCGCCAACCCGACCGCTGCGAACTCTACCTCGTCGAAGGCGAATCCGCCGGCGGCACTGCCAAGCAGGGGCGCGACCGGCGCTTCCAGGCCATCCTGCCACTCAAGGGCAAGATCCTCAACGTCGAAAAGGCGCGTTACGACAAGATGCTCGGCCACGAAGAGATTCGCGCCATGATCACCGCGCTGGGTTGCGGCATCGGCAAGGACGACTTCGATGTCAGCAAACTTCGCTACGGCAAGCTGATCCTGATGACCGATGCAGACGTGGACGGATCGCACATCCGCACCCTTCTACTCACCTTCTTCTTCCGCCACATGACGGAACTCATCAAGCGCGGCCACGTCTACATTGCTCAGCCGCCGCTGTTCAAGATCAAGAAGGGCCGCTTCGAGCAGTACATCAAGGACGAGCGCGAGTACGTTCAGGTGATGGTCAAGCGCGCCTCCGAAGGAATGGTTTTGCGCCATGGCGATGGTGGAGCGCGCATCGAGGGCGAGGCCCTCACCAAATTCATCTCGCAGCTAAACGAGTACCTCGGCTTCTTCGACAAAGTGGAAAAACGTCTGCGCAACCAGCCCGTCACCGAGGCCTTCGCCGAAATCTTCGCGCAGGAGGGCAAAGACTCCGCGCGCCGCGTCGACTTCGAGTCGCCCGCCAAGCTCAAGGAGATGCAGCGCCGCCTCAAGGACCTCATCAAGCCCTTCCACTTCCGCGAGGTCAGCGACATCCTCTTCGACGAGGAGAAGAAACTATACTCCGTCAGCTTCACCGACTCGCAGGGTGCCGTGCGCAAGATCGACTGGGCGCTGGCCTCCACCGTGGAGAGCCGCCAGATGCTGGCCAAGCACGCCCAGCTCAAGGACCGGATGCAGCCGCCGTTCCTCATCGAGTACGCCGTCAAGACCGCGAAGGCCGAGGCGGAAGAGCCTGAAGAACTCGCCGCCGAAGATGCCGTCGAGGATGACGCATCCGCCAGCCTTCCCGCCACCATCGTCGAGGCCAAGCCCGCCAAGCGCGGTGGCCGCGTCTCGCACGATCCGGTGGAGAAGCAGACCGCGCGCGAGGTCTTCGAGTACGTCATCGAGCAGGGCAAGAAGGAATATCAGGTCCAGCGCTACAAGGGACTCGGCGAGATGACCGCGCCGCAGCTCTGGGAGACCACCATGGACCCCGAACGCCGGACATTGCTCCAGGTCAGATTGGAAGACATCGCCGCCTGCGAGGAGATCTTCACCACGCTCATGGGCGAGGACGTTGAATCCCGCCGCAGGTTCATCGAAGAGAATGCGCTGGACGTGAAGAACCTCGACATCTGATCCGCCTAACCTCAGTTCTTCATCAGGAAGACACGCATCGGCGAAATCTCAGCCTTATTGAGTCCCGCCTTCACCGATGGATCGTTCATCGCCAGTGTGCGCGCCTCCTCTTCGGTCGTGGTCTCCAGCACCGCCATGCCGAAGATGCCCTTGGGATCGAGCACCGGCCCAATGATCAACACCCTTCCCGTCGTAAATTGGGCCTTCCAGTAGTCCTCGTGCTGCTGCATCAGCTTCGCCTCGTCCGCAGTCATATCGGAGGCAAACGTCGTACGCGGTGGAATAAGCTTCATAAAAAAACGGAGCTTTTGGGCTGGGACCACGGCTGGTGCAGCAGCGGCACTTTGCGCGCGATATGCCGGTGCATAAGCAAGTGCGGCGAGAATGGCCAATATGGAGAAGAGTCTATTCATGTCAATCACTCCAATTCTGGTTGACGTTCTGATGATTTACTTCACCACGCCGCCCATATGTCTTACCGTCATATGCAGGATGCGCGCGTTGGGTGGCTGCGAGCAGGCGAAGACAATCGTGTCCGCGACCTCGTGCGGCTCCATCATGTGCGAGTTCTGCACGCCCTCTTCGGTGCGCCCGTGGCCCACGGCGAACTCCGTCTTAACGCCGCCCGGGCAGATCGTTCCCACCTTGATGTTGTGCTTGCGCAGCTCGGCGTCCAGCGACTGGGCAAATCCGATCTGCGCCCACTTGCTGGCGCTATACACCGACTCGCCCGCGCAGCCCTGTAGTCCCGCCACCGATGAGATGAACAGAATCTCCCCGCTCTTCTGCGCAATCATCCCCGGCGCAGCGTAACGCGCAAATAGGAAACTGCTCTTCATGTTCGAGTCCATCAGCGCGTCGTACTCCTCCACGCTGGTGTCCACCAGGTCGCGATAGTTCCCTATGCCCGCGTTGCTAATCAGGATGTCCAGTCGACCGAACTCGCTCACCGCCAGCTCCACGCAGTCCTTCGCTGTCGCCTCGTCGCTTGCGTCGCCCGCGATAAACACGGCCTTGCCGCCACTCGCCGCAATCAGGTCGCACAGCTCGCGCAGACGCGCTTCACGTCGCGCCGTCACCACCACATTCGCGCCCTTGGCGGCGAAGGCAAGCGCCGTCGCCCAGCCAATCCCGGAGCTGGCCCCCGTAATAAGCACTGTCTTTCCTGCAAGACTGATCGCATCCGGCATTTCTACAAACCCCTGAATTTATATTGAAACAAATTAATTCGCCACGCTCGCTTCTAGCTGCGCGGCACCATAGGAATGCTACCATTTTGCCTATGCCCCAACTTTCCGCAGACCCCGCGTCGCAAGCCTGCGCCGTTGCGCAACCGCTGATCGAGGCGCGCGGCCTCATCAAGGAATACGCACGACACGGAGGCGTCACTCGCGTTGTCGACGATGTATCGTTCACCATCCAACCCGGCGAGACGCTCGGCCTGGTCGGCGAATCCGGCTGCGGCAAGACCACCGTCGCCCGCATCCTGCTGCGTCTCATCGAGCCCACCGCTGGCGAGATTCTCTTTGAAGGCAAGCCTCTGCCGCCCGCATCCTCCGCCGCGATGCGCGCGCTGCGCCGCCGTATGCAGATCGTCTTCCAGGACCCGTACGCCGCGCTCAACCCGCGCATGACGGTCAGCCAGATCCTCGCCGAGCCATTCACCATCCACCGCGAACCGCCCCCAGAGGGTCTGTCAGCCCGCCTCGCAGAATTGCTGCACTCCGTCGGCCTGGATGCGTCAGCCTTGCCGCGGTATCCGCACGAGTTCAGCGGCGGTCAGCGCCAGCGCATCAATATCGCGCGTTCCCTCGCATTGCGCCCGCGCTTCCTCGTCCTCGACGAGCCGGTCAGCTCCCTCGACGTTTCGGTTGGCGCGCAGATTATCAACCTCCTGCGCGATCTGCAACGCACCCTCGGCCTCACCTATCTCTTCATCTCGCATTCCATGCCGTTGGTGCGTTATCTATGCGACCGCGTCGCCGTGATGCAACGCGGACGCCTGGTCGAACTCGGCGAATGCATCCAGGTCTGCGAATCGCCGCGCAGCCCTTACACCCAACAGCTCATCGCCGCCACCCCGGAGCTGCCCACGCTCGCGGAACGCTGACCACCGGCTGCTGACCCACTACAATAAAGAGAGATGATCTCCAGCCTCAGCGCGCATATCCCCTACCTCTGGCTGGTCGCGGCCTCGTTTATCGCGGGTGCAATGAACGCAATGGCCGCCGGCGGTTCCTTCATCTCTTTTCCCGCCATGATTGCCATCGGCGTTCCACCCATCCAGGCCAATGCCACCAATACCGTCGCTTTGTGGCCGGGACAACTAACCTCCATCTGGGCCTTGCGCACCGATCTCCGCCGAGACCTGCTTACCGTCGTCGTCTCAGCGTCCATCCTGGGTGGCATTGGCGGCGCCGTTGTCCTGCTGAACACGCGTCCACGCACCTTCATGCACATCGTCCCGTGGATGCTGCTGGGGGCGTCGCTATTATTTTGGATTAGCAGCCCCATCTCGCGATGGTTGCGCCGTCGTTCCGACACGCCGCACGCGCCACGCACTCCAGCCATGCTTCCGCTATTTTTTGCGCTCCTTATGGTCAACTTTTACATCGGATACTTCGGCGCCGGTGCGGGCTTCCTGGCCATGAGCGTGCTCGCCCTCTTCGGCGTGGAAGAGATGAATGCCGTCAATTCGTTGAAGGTCCTGGGAGCCTGCCTGGCCAACTTCTGCGCCGTGGTCACCTTCATCTGTGGGGGCGCCATCCTCTGGCACTACTGTCTCGTCTCCATGGTGGCCGCCGGCATCGGCGGATACACCGGAGCACAGTACGCGCGCCGTATGAACGCCGAACTGCTGCGCGCCATCGTTGTCATCATCGGCTGCACCATGGCCGCATACTTTTTCTGGAGACCATCCTGAGTTTTGTTTGGAGTCCGCAATGAGTCTTGTTCTACAAACCGCCGGTATGCACCTGGCCGGCGCTCGCATCGACGACCTAGGTTACGCCGCTGCCCTGCTCACCACCGCCGCCTACGTCCCGCAACTGGTGCGCGTGCTGCGTCTGCGCTCGGCGCGCGACATCTCTCTGCCCACTTTCATGATGTTCTCCATCGGCGTCTTCTTCTGGCTGCTCTATGGACTCTTTACTGGCTCCGGGCCCATCATCGCCAGCAATTGCGTCACCCTGGTCCTGGCGATCAGCATCGTGGTTCTGAAGCTACGCTATGATCGCAGCGCAATAGAGGAGTTGAAGCCATGAGCCACGAAGGAATCCGATTCGTCAGCGCAGAGGAGGCCGCGCAGGCCTCCGCACAGGACAACAACCGCCCGCACGCAGAAGCCGTTACGCCGCTCAAGGTGCGTGTCAAGAAGAGCGAAGGCACCGGCATCGAGATCGACTGGCGCGACGGACATAAGAGCGCTTGGGACTTTCGCTGGCTGCGCGACGCCTGCCCCTGCGCCACCTGCAACGCCGAGCGCGAGACCACGGGCCGCGCAACGGGTGAGGCTAAACCGAAGTCGGAGGACCCGTTCGCGCTGTACCAGGCACCGCCGCGCCCCGACGAAGTTACGCCGGTCGGGCGATACGCTCTCAGCTTCAAGTGGAACGACGGCCACCAGTCCGGCATCTACTCCTGGACCTACCTGCGCAGCGTCTGCCAGTGCGCAATCTGCCAACCGCCACGCAAAGGCTAGACTATCCCTAGCAGCGCCAACGCCTCATCCACCGTGCGCGCCACCAACACAATCTCACGCTTCTCCTGGGTCAGCATTCCCTGCTGCACGCACTCGTCCAGAAATTTCAGCAGCGTATCGTAAAAACCATTCGTGTTGAGCAACACAACAGGCTTGGCATGAATCTTCAATGTCTGCCAGGCCAGCACCTCGAAGAACTCCTCGAAGGTACCATAGCCTCCGGGCAACACAATAAACGCATCCACCCGCGCGCCGATCATCGCCTTGCGGGTGTGCATGGTGTCGACCACATGCAGCTCGGTCAGGCCGTAGTGCGCTACCTCCAAATCCACCAGCACGGTGGGAATCACACCCACCACTCGTCCACCCGCGGCCAGCGCACCCTGTGCGACCGCGTTCATCAGGCCTACATTCGACCCGCCAAAGACCACGCCAATCTTCCGCTCCGCCAGCTTGCGCCCAAGCTCTTCGGCAGCCGCGCGGTATACCGAATCGACTCCGTCTGCAGAGGCGCAGAAGACGGCAACATTCCCGATCGAAGCATAGGCAGACGCAGAACCGGCGCTTAGTGTGGGCATTTCTATGATTATCCCACCCCAATCGCCGCCAATTCAGTTGATCTTGACCGTCGCTCCGTTCATCGTTGGTGCGAACTTGAACAGCAGCTCGCCCTTTTGATAACCGCTGCCTGGAATATCCGCAATTCGCTATCCACCGCAAACGCATTTAACATTAACCATGGAGCGTCCATCCATGTCCCGCCTTCTCGACAACATGAACCCCCAGCAGCAGGAAGGCATCCAGGCCGTCGACGGCCCCGTGCTGTTGCTGGCAGGCGCCGGTTCGGGAAAGACGCGCGTTATCACCCACCGCATCGCGTACCTCATCGAAGAGCGAAATGTTCCCGCCGACTCCATCCTCGCCGTTACCTTCACCAACAAGGCCGCCACCGAGATGTCCGAGCGGGTCGACCGGCTGCTGGGCCACAGTTCGCTAGCCAAGCCGCTGCTCTCCACCTTTCACAGCTTCTGCGTGCGCTTGTTGCGCCGCGACATCGAAGCGCTGCGCATTCCGTCCGCCGGCGGAGGCGCAGGCACAGGGCTCACCCGCAACTTCGCCATCTATGACGAAGTGGACCAGCAGGCCGTGGTCAAGGCCGCGCTCAAACGCCTCGGCTTCGACGATAAGCAGCTCAAGCCCAGCGTCGCACTGGGCCGCATCAGCTGGGCCAAAAACCACATGATCGATCCGCAGGAGTACTTTCTCGCATCGACCAACCCCATGGAAGAGAAGATCGCGCACATCTTCGAGATCTACCGCAAGGAACTGCTGAAGGCCAATGCGCTGGACTTCGACGATCTGCTGCTGGAGGCCGTCCGCCTGCTCAAGGCCGTCCCCGAGGTGCGCGAGCGGACCAACCGCCGCTACAAGTACCTGCTGATCGACGAGTATCAGGACACCAACCGTCCCCAGTACGAGTTGATGAAGCTGCTAGCTGGCCCCGCGCGAAACGTATGCGTGGTCGGCGACGAGGACCAGTCCATCTACAGTTGGCGCGGCGCGGACATCCGCAACATTCTGGAGTTCGAAAAGGACTTCCCCGACGTCCGTACTATCCGGTTGGAGCAGAACTATCGCTCCACGCAGATCATCCTGGAGGGCGCATCGGCCGTAGTGGCCAACAACACGCTGCGCAAGGGCAAAACGCTCTTCACCACGCGCGAGGGTGGATCGATGATCGGGACCTACGAGGCCCCCGACGGCGAGAACGAGGCGCTGTTTATCGCGGACCGGATCCAACAGTACTTACGCGCCGCCGAATATGAACCCGATGCTGAAGCTACTCCCCGTTGCGCGGTTCTCTATCGCACCAACTCGCAGTCGCGCCTGTTCGAGGAGGCACTGAGACGCTATCAGATCCAGTATCGCATGGTGGGCGGCTTCTCTTTCTACGATCGCGCCGAGGTCAAGGACATCCTCAGCTACCTTAAGCTGGTGCTCAATCCGCACGACTCCATCGCTCTGGGCCGCGTAGTCAACTCACCCGCTCGCGGCATCGGCAAAACCACCATGGAAACACTGGAACGTATCGCGCTGACATCAGGCATCAGCACCTGGGACGCTATTGCGCGAGCCGCCCAGGACGGCTTGCTGCCCGCGCGCGCTCTCGCCGCACTGGACAAATTTCGCCGACTCATCGAAGACGCCCGCGCCCTGCTCGGTACTAATTTTGAGAGCAAACTCGCCGCCAATCTCGCCGCTGAAAATCCGGGTGCCCCACGTCTCGACTCTGAGACGTGGGATGCTGCGGCACAAAATACTGTGGCCTCGCCCACGGATTTCAACCCAGAAAGTTTTGTACCCGGTTCTGATATAGAAAATGCCGCGTCCAATATTAGCTTCAACTTTGGCTTCGATTCCACCCCCGCGGAAGAGTCTTCCGCCATCGCTGACAAAATTATTGCGGACAACCATCGCGTAGCCGCGTCCGCCGATCGCGAAGCATTTCGCAAACCCGGCGACGCCGCTACTCTCCCCAGCTGCATTAAATTTCTCAACGACCGCAGCGGCTACATCCGCGCGCTGGAAGACGAGGCCACGCCAGAGGCCTTCTCGCGCATCGAGAACCTCAAGGAGCTGGCCAATGCAGCCCAGGACGCCGAGGAACGTGGCGAGTCCTTGACCGAGTTCCTCGACCACGCAGCCCTGGTCTCCGATACCGACTCCTACTCGGCTGACTCGCGCGTTACGCTGATGACCCTGCACGCCGCCAAGGGTCTCGAATTTCCCCTGGTTTTTCTGGCGGGGATGGAGGAGGGTCTCTTCCCCAACTCGCGCACCATGCTGGACCCAACTGGCCTGGAAGAGGAGCGCCGCCTCTGCTATGTGGGTATGACGCGCGCCATGGACACGCTGGTGATGACGCGCGCCCGCTATCGACGCCGCTACGGCTCCGAAATGCCCGACGCCAGCATCGCTTCGCGCTTTTTGGAAGAGGTGCCTGCCCACCTGATGGAAGACCTGGGCAGCCCGGCAAGCCGTCCTCAGTTTTCCGGCTCCGCCTACGCTACACCGTACCCGCAGCGCAATCGCTTTGGCCGAGCCAACGATCTTCCCAGCGACGGCGATCGTCACTTTAGTTACGAAGACGAGGACCAGACTGGCCAATCCTCAGTCGCTCCGGGCCACCGCGCCGCGGCCATCAAGTTCTCCACCACGCGCATCGCTCCTGGCTCTCGCCCCATCGCACGCGCCGCCTCCACCGGCAGCTCCATCGACAACATTGCAAGCTTCTTCGCCTCGCGCGGACAGAAAATTCCCAGCGGGGAGAGCTTCCCACGTCCCAAGCTCGGCATTCCGGCTGCTACCGGCAAGACCGGGCTGCGCCAGGGTTCGCGCGTCCGCCACCCCAAATACGGCGAAGGGACTGTCTTTCGTCGCGAAGGCGATGGGGACGATGCGAAGATTACAGTACAATTTCTACAGTACGGCGTAAAAAAGCTGGTGGAGAAGTTTGCCCAGCTAGAGGCACTATAACCACTCCCTTAAACCAATTTCAAGAAAGTGCATTCACCCCACATGGCAGACACCAAAAGCATCACCGATAAGATCGAGCGCAAGAAGGTTAAGCGCGCGGCACGCAAGGCCGCCCCGCCCAAGGGTAAGCGCACCGGCGCACGCGGCGAGAACAAAGCCAAGGTCAAGAAGGCTGCGCGCGGCAAGACCAAGCGCTAGCACCCTGCGAATGCATTTACGTTGACGTCCATAGACGGTTGACTTCGATTGCAGGAGTTCGACGCTGCCCAGGCAAATCTTCGCCACCAAGTCGATCGACAAGCTGATCGCCGAATCGGAGCGGCCTGACCGGGCCCTGCGCAAGACGCTCGGTCCGGTCTCGCTCACCGCGTTGGGCATCGGCGCCGTCATCGGCTCGGGCATCTTCACGGTCATCGGCGTCGCTATCGGCGGCAACCCCGCCGCGTTGGCCAAGTGGGCGGACTCGCCGGTGATCGACCTCATCCTCGGCCTGCTGCACCACACCAGCGGCGCCGTCGCAGGCCGACCCGGCGCGGGCCCTGCCATCGCGCTCTCGCTGGTTCTGGTGGCCATCGTCTGCGCGCTCACCGGCCTCTGCTACGCGGAGCTGGCCAGCATGATCCCCATCGCCGGCTCCGCCTACACCTACACCTACGCCACCATGGGCGAGCTCATCGCGTGGATCATCGGCTGGGACCTCATCCTGGAGTACGCCTTCTCCAACATGAGCGTCAGCGTCGGCTTCGCCGCGCACATCGTCGATCTGCTGGACTGGCTCGGCCTCCACCTTTCTCCCAAGTGGCTCTCGCCCGCGTACCTTCCACTCGGCCTACAGGACCTTGCCGGCAACACCATCTACAATCCCGGATGGCACGCCGGCTTCGACATTCCCGCCTTCCTCGTCGTTCTCATCCTCACCGTCATCCTGGTCCGCGGCATCCGCGAGTCGGCGCGCACCAACAACATCATGGTGCTGGTTAAGATCGCAGCCATCCTGCTCTTCGTCGGCTTCGGCGCCAGCTTCATCCATCCCTCCAACTACCATCCCTTCTCGCCCAACGGATGGACCGGCGTGCTGGCCGGCGGCTCCATCATCTTCTTCACCTACATTGGATTCGACTCGGTCTCCACCGCCAGCGAAGAGTGCAAGAACCCGCGCCGCGACGTGCCCATCGGCATCCTCGCGACGCTCATCGTCTGCACCATTCTGTACGTCGGCGTGGCGGTGGTGCTCACCGGGATCGTTCCCTGGCGCTCGGTCGCGGGCGATGGCGCACCGGTCGTCAACGCCCTGCGGCGCGTGTCTCTGCTGCCGGGCGGCCACAGGCTGCATTTCGTTCGCCTCGCCGTGCTGCTGGGCGCGCTGGTGGGAATGGTCTCGTCGATCCTGGTCTTTCAACTTGGCCAGGCGCGCGTCTGGTTCTCCATGTCGCGCGACCGCCTGCTGCCCGACGTCTTCAGCCGAGTCCATCCGCGCTTCCGCACGCCCGCCTTCGCCACCTGGGTCGCCGGTTTCCTGGTCGCCATCCCCTCCGGCCTCTTCGACGTGGGCACCTTCGCGGAGATGTCCAACATCGGCACTCTCTTCGCTTTCGTCCTGGTCTCAGCCGGCGTCGTCATCCTGCGCTACAAGGACCCCCACCGGCATCGCGGCTTCCGCGTTCCCTTCGGCCCGCTGATCCCCATCCTCAGCGTCCTCTTCTGCATTCTTCTGATGGCCGGCCTGCCCGCCAAAACCTGGCTGCGCTTCTTCATCTGGCTGGCCATCGGACTAGTCGTTTATGTCTTCTATAGCCGCAAGCGCAGTGAGTTCTACAAGGCTTGATCTGCCTTAGATCGTAAACACCATCCGCCGGCCACTCTCTGTGCGGCCCCATGCCGATTCCACCTCACTCAGCGGAACAGCCTCCGTTTCGATCTTCAGTCCGGTGGTGGCCGCCGCCTCGTACATCTCTGTCAGCGCCTTCACAATCTCCGCAGCGGAGAGGCTGCCCAGCCCGCTGCCCATCAGCTCCACGCCTGAGCTGCGCAGAATATCTGCGTTGAGCGAGATCGC
>CAWERM010000137.1:0-6943 GCA_963810995.1 uncultured Acidobacteriaceae bacterium
GTTTCATCGGGGCCGAAGACGCGGAAGTTTTTGGCATCAGAATTGAGCTTCATGACGTCGCGCAAGAAAATGCCAAGTACGCGTGTCGCTTCGGCATTTTCGGTGCCGGGCTTGGAGACCTTGACCGCGTACTGGCGGAAGTCAGGCATGATTCAGCCTTGAAACAGAAGGCCGCCGTTGGCATGGGGATTCGCTCCCATCCTGCGCTCGCCTTTGGGCGCCAGTTCCGCAAGCTCCGAGATCAACTTACCCTGTTCGTCAAACAACTCTTCGGGGCGATAACTCTTCATCCATTTTTCAAGGATCTTTACGTGTGCGGGCTTCGACTGCAGGTCGGCCACGGGGACCTGGTGTGAGCGCCAAGTGCCCTCAATCGGTTTGCCATCGACTTCTTTGGGTCCGTCCAGCCTTTCGGACTGCGCAGACGGACCATGGGCCAGGCAGGGCGAGTCGGCTGGCCACCCTGGCGGGCATTGTTTCGACGAGCGTCGTTTTGAATGGATTGAATCTCTTTGAAGATGGTGTCCAAGGTTGCCGCCATCAATTGATGCATGGCATCGGGTTCGTGGCCCTCGACAAAGTACGGCTTCCACCCATAGCCGGTGAACAGACTAGTGAGTTCTTGATTGTCCATGCGGGCGAGGACAGTGGGATTGGCACCGGATCGTTCCAGTGTCCCGGCCCGGCAAACTTCTCCAACCCAGCCTGAGACCGCCCAATCAGACTCATCCGATCGAAGTTGGCAGAGATGTCGCCCGTCGTCCGCCACAGGTTCGCGCCTACGCTCGGCCCCCAATCCCACACCGAATCGTCGCCATACTGGCACAGGCTGTACACCATCGGACGTCCCGTCTTCACAATCGCCTGATGCATCTTCTCGTATGTTTCGCGCATCAGCTTGTTCTGCGCAGCCTGATCATTCGGCGCCTGCTGCCGCATCACTCCGCCATAGCTGCACAGGTCATACTTCAGGTAATCGATCCCCCACTCCGCGTAGGACTGCGCGTCCTGCTCTTCGTGGCCCAAGCTGCCTTCGTAGCCCGCGCATGTCTTCGCCCCCGGAGAAGAATAGATCCCCAGCTTCAGCCCCTTGGAATGGACATAATCCGCCAGCGCCTTCATGTCGGGAAATTTCTCGTTGCTCTGGATCTTCCCCTCCGCGTCGCGCTTACCCTCCCAGGTGTCGTCGATGTTCACATACACATAGCCCGCGTCGCGCATCCCGGTCGATACCAGCAGATCCGCCGTATCGCGAATGTCCTTGTCCGTCACCTTTCCGGCAAAGAAGTTCCAACTGTTCCATCCCATCGGCGGAGTTGCCGCAACCTTTGGCGCACTCGCTGCCGCATGCGTAGTAGCCGCCGCTTTCGCTGCACTCGACTGCATTGTTTGTGCTTGCGCCCCAACCGTCCAGCCCGCCGCCAGCACAATCAAGCCTGTAGCCTTCATCCATCGCGAACTTACACGCATCCCCAAGCCTCCATGAAACTCCCCACGAATCTTAGAGTTTGCACCGCCAACATGCAAATCATTCACGCGCTGCTTTAAATAATCTGCGCTCCCACTCTCCGGGTTAGGAGAATAGGAGCGCAAAAGTACGTGCTACTCAACTCGCAGTCGTTTACTGCTTCTCGATCTTGATGGCAATCGAAACCGCTGCCGGTACCGGCTGGTTGTTGACCGTCGCCGGCTTGAAGCGGTATCCATTCACCGCTTCCAGCGCTTTCTTGTCCACCGCGGTGCCCGCCGAATGGGCAACCGACAGATTGCGCAGAAAGCCATACTCATCCACCGTTCCATTCAGCACAACTTGAGACAGGTCCGGCGTAGACGCCAGGTCCTCTCCCGACAGTTGCAGAACCACCGAGCGAATCATCTTGGGCGCAGTCATTTCATTTGGCTCGCTGCCCCCAAAGCCGTACACCAGTGACCCGGCACGGCGCAGAGCCTCCTGGGTAAAGTCCTCCGTCAGCTGCGTCGAAACATACTCCCGCACCGTGACAGAACTCGTTGAACTCATGGTGGAAGCAACATCTGCCGCAACAGCTGTCTTCACAACTGCGGATAAAGCGGCAGGCGGGTTGACCTCGGCCTGCATCTGCGCCGAGGGAGTCGCCGGCTTGGACTGCACCGGCTGGATGGGCTGTCCTTGGACCAGGGCAGGAACCAGTATAAGAGTGGATAAAATCGCTAGTCGCATGGATAGTCTCCTTTTTAGAACAAGTTTTGCTCAAAACAACTATATGTCTAAATGACAATGATTGTCAATAAAAATATGTAAAAAGAAATTTCTATAACAAAATCATCTATATACAAACGAGCAAATATCCCCAAGATCAAAAAATCAACAATTCTTCTCTGGATATATCCCGTGAACAACTCCATCCCCCGTATCCCATCCCACGCCAGAAAACACTCCCCACACACGCAAACCACACTACCCCGTCTGCCTACGCACACAAGCCCACCCGCGCCGCCTCCGGCGCGTTAGGTTTCTCCTATTACCTCAACTGTTTTCCAGTCAGCTCTACCCCGCCCTGCTCAACCCCAGCCCCGCACCGCCCACTACGCAATACTCAGCCCACCATTGCCGCTTACAGCAGTTTCTCCAACTCCTCGACCTGACTCACCGGAGGATGACATGCATTCCCGCTGCACACCATCGCTACACTCTCTCCCCCTGTAGAAAGGGGAAGATGCGGCAGCGTCTTCTGCAACTCCGGAGGCAGCGCCCCCATCTGCGACTGTCGCAGACGCACCACGCTCTTGTTCGCCGCGTATCGCCGCAGTGCCGCCGCCTCCAGCTCACGCGCAGCATCGTCTTCGCCGATCACGCACACCTGCACTGCGGGCGTCAGCAGCCGCTGTAGCGTCAGAGTATACGTTGCGGCGTACAGCCCGAAGTGTTCCACCACGCCGGCAAACGCAGCCAACGTCTCCTGCGCCTTGGCCGCATACTCTGCGCTACCGTTCAGCGCATGCAATCGCAGCAGCAGCATCGCCGCCACGGGATTTGCTGCCGGTGTCGGTGAGTCCTGCAGCGGTTTACGCCGCGCTCCCAGCACTCCCAGGCTGCGTTTCCCCTCCGCCGATCTTCTCGGTATCGAAGAAGCCGCCTCCCTTCGCATCATAGAACCGCTCCAGCGCGCTCTCCATCAGCTCCTCCGCGGCCTCGTAGTAGCGCATCTCGCTGGTCGCCTCCCACGCATCCAGCGCCGCGTGGCCCAGAAACACATAGTCGTCCAGCACGCCCGCCACCTTTTGCTTGTCATTCCGTAGCGCAGCGAAGGAACCTGCTTCTTCGTTTTGCTCGCCATACGCCACCACATGCGCCAGCCCGCGTTCATGCCCGCCCCACGCCGCTTCCAGCACCCGGTCCAGCGACTTCAGCGCAAACGCCCGCGCCTCCGCCGCATCCAGCACCCGCCCCGCCTCCAGGCTCGCCGAGATGCACATCGCGTTCCACGCAACATACATCGTCTTGTCCACATACGGCGTAGGCCGCTTCCAGCCGCGCCGCACAGCATCTTCCGCTTGGCCGAATCCAGCACGCGCGCGCCTCCGGCAACCCTCACCCCGGCCTTGCGCGCCACCGCGTCCAGCCCGCGCTTCACATGCAGCACGTTCTTCGCCACGTTGTGATGCATGTCGCCGATCTCGCCGATCTCGTAGGTCCCCCGCCGCCACCGCCAGCTCTTCGCGCCGTCAGCGCCTCCGCCGCCTCATCCAGCGTCCAGGTAAAGTAGTCGCCGTCGTCGTCCAGCGAATAATCCGCATCCTGCGACGCATAGAACCCGCCCCGCTCGCGGTCGCTCAGCCACTCATCCATCCAGCGCATAATGTCGCGCGCCACCCGCGCCATACTCCTCATCGCCAAACGCCTGGTAGCCATGCACGTAGTTCTTCAGCAACTCGCTGTTGTCGTACGCCATCTTCTCGAAGTGCGGCACCACCCAGTGTTCATCCACCGAATAGCGATGAAACCCGCCCGCCAGATGGTCGTGGATTCCGCCCTTCGCCATCTTGTCCAGCGTCAGCAGCACCGCCTGCTTGGCCGCCTCCGCCACCGTCACCGTCCCCAGCCCGCTCAACTTCACCGTGGCTGCTGCGCCCGCGTCCGCTCCGCGTAGCCACGCCGATCAGCAGGTCCAGCGCGCTCAGTGGGGAAACTTCGGCTGCGCGCCGAATCCCCCATGCCGCGGGTCCGCGCTCTTCAGCATCGACGTCACCATCTTCTCCACCAGTTCCGGTCCAATCTCCTCGATCGCTCCGCCCGCCCGTCCGCTGAACGCCTCATTATGCTCGATCGCGTTCATCACGCTCGCAGCCGACTCGTCCACCTCCGTGCGCCGCTCCTCGAACGCATCCGCCATGGTCAGCAGCACACGCTGAAAGCTTGGCCGCCCATGCCGATCATCCGGCGGAAAGTACGTTCCGCCAAAGTACGGCTTGCCCTCGGGAGTAAGAAACGCTGTCAGCGGCCATCCTCCCTGCCCGCTGATCGCCGACACCGCAGCCTGGTAGCGCGCATCCACATCCGGCCGCTCGTCGCGGTCCACCTTCACCGCAACAAAATGCTCATTGATGATCCGCGCCGTCTCCGCGTTCTCATACGACTCGCGGTCCATCACATGGCACCAGTGGCACCACACCGCGCCAATGTCCAGCAGGATCGGCTTGTCCTCGCTCGCCGCACGGTCGAACGCCGCCTCGCCCCACTCCATCCACTGCACCGGCTGGTGCATCGCAGAACGCAGATAAGCCGATGCCGCGCTCTCCAGCGCGTTCTTGCGCACCTCGCCCCCATCGTCTGCGATGTTCATTTGCCCCTCATAGCTCCAACGCTTCCCCAAAGCTCATAGCTCATAGCAGATAGCTGAATTTGACTCTGAAAAGCCCGTTGTCTTGTATTCGGAGAGAGTGTGTTTTTTTTACCTCACGTATTTGGCCCATGGTTCAAGAGTCTTCAAGAGTTGCTGAAATTCTCTTTTTTGTTAAGGGCACGGCTTCTGCCGTGCCCTTAAAACGTTAATTTCCAACACGGCACTCGCTGCTAAGTGCCGGGTGCCGGGTGCCCCATCCTTCGCGGTCTTATTGCGAAGGGATCCCCCGTGAGCTTGCTCACTGGGGTGAAGAAGGGTGGGTCGCTGGAGCAGGTTCGACCGTAATCGGCTTCACCGCAGCCGGCGCCGTCGGCGCGGTCAGCCCTGGAATCGCCGGCGCAGCCGTGATCACGCCCGTTGCCGCCTCCGTAATGCTGATCCCGTACCGGTCCAGCGTATTCGATAGCAGTTGCAGCAGTCCCGCGCGGTCCTTGGCGTACGCCGCCGTCGCCGAGATCAGCGTATTCTCCGCCGTCGCCAGGTTCCTCTGCTGCTGCAACACCAGCGCAGAGGTGGAAGCGCCCAGCTTGAACTTTTTCTGCTCCGCGTCCAGCGATTGCGCCGCATACTCGCGCCCCGCCTGCGCCGCCGTCACCTGCGCCCGGTCGTTGGTCAGAGCATACTGTCCGTTGATCACTTGAATGCGGATCTGCGTGTAAAGCTGCTGCAGCCGCATCTGCGCCTGCCGGTACTCCATCTGCGACCGCGCCTGGTCGGCCTGCGCCACCCGGTTGCGCAGCGGAATCGTCACGTTAACTCCCACTCCTTTGTCCGGTGCATTGTTGTCGAACAGATGGCCCACCGCCGTCCCATAGCCGACCGTCGGAAACGGGCACCCCGAGCCGCCAAACGCGCCCAGCGCAGTGCAGTTCAGATACGAGCTCTGCGATCCACTGACCGCGCTCGCGCCGTAAAACGCATACGCGTCCACTGTCGGCAGCAGCCCGTTCTTCTCCGCCTTCATCGTGATCTCATTGTTCTTCATGCTCAGCACAGCCTGTTCAATCTGCGGATTGTTCACGTACGCCTGCTGCACCAGCGCATCCACCGTCATGTCCTCTTCCGGTAGCCGGTCCAGCCCCACACGGTCGGTCGGAATCACCGGAGCGTTGGTCAGCACGGTGTCTTCCAGGTTGCGCGCAATCGCCTGCTTCATCAGCAACTGCTGATATGTCAGGTTCGATTGCGATGCCACCAATGCCTGCTTGTCCGTCGCCACCGCCGAATCCGAATTCACCACATCCAGTGGGGCCAACGTCCCAATCTCCAACTGCCTGCGATTGTCCGCCGTCAACTGCGTCGATTGCGCCAGCGCGCGTTCCTTCGCTTGCTCGTCCTCGTACGCGCTCACCAGCCCCCAATAGATGTTCTCCACCTGGTTCACCGTATACAGCAACTGCTGCCGGAACGCAGAGTCGGTAATCCTCCGGTCGTTCTTAGCCTGTACCATGAACCTCCCATTGATCCCCCACCCGAACCCCTGTAGCAGGTGCTGTGTCGCCGTCGCGCGGAAGGTTGTGTTCAGCAACGGGCTATAGGTGTTGAATGGATTCGTGTTCGTCCCTCGCGAGTTGTTGAACGTCACTCCCAACTGCGTGCCGGTCAGAAATCCCTCCGTGTAGCCCACATTGAAGGTTGCGGTCGTGGACTGCACCGGTGTACTGCCGGTAAATGCGCTCGTCGAAGGGGTCGTCGTCGCCTCATACTCCAGGCTGCTAGTCAGCGTCGGGTCCAGGTTCTCCGGCTGCGGTCCCCCGCCGTTGGTGCTCAACACCAACCCATTAGCGCCAGCGCCGCCGCCGCCCGCGCCGCCCGTCGTACCGCCCGGCCCGCCGCCGCCCGTCACCGTCGTCCCCGAACCGCCCAGCGTATTGCCCACCAGCCCGGTGGAAACCCCGCGTAGCCCAGCGCCCGCCTTCAGCGCAGAATGTCAGTGTCCGCAATGTCAAGGTTGATGCGCGCAATCGCAATGTCGAAGTTGTTCTCCAACGCCAGAAGTACCGCATCCGACAGGCTTAGATAAATCTTTCCGTCGCGTACCAACGAGTCCAGCCGAGGGT
>CAWERM010000138.1:0-14281 GCA_963810995.1 uncultured Acidobacteriaceae bacterium
CTGGAAAAATGGCCTGCGCAGCCACTGGGCGGCAATCCTAATTTTGTGCGCGGCGACTGGTATGGCACGGGCAAGCGGACCTATTTCTGGTACCGCTTCAAGCTGGAGCCGGATGGCAATGCAACCCTGTACTTCAAGGGCGAGGCGTACCACATGTTCGACTTCGAGCATACGGGGGCGGACCAGGTGATTACGCTGGAGGGCGGCGGCGGTGGTCCTGGTGGCGGCGGTATCAGATTCTGCGGGTCTACGGGAACGCCGGCATTACTCCCCACCCAAAGCCATGCAACGCCGAGTGCCGTAAGCTCATCGCCAACCACACGCATTATTGAGAACGACTGACAACTGTGGGCCCGAAGCCCACATCAGGCGAAGCTGTCGTGGACTTGAACGAACACTCACCTGCGTAAAACCACGAGGCAATATGCCCAGTTCTACCCGTCTCTCCCGCCGCAGGTTTCTCGCTCTGAGTGGTGCGACAGTAGCTCATGCCGCCGTTCCTGTATAAGCTGTATGCTGCTCCCACGCCTCCCGCCTCCGGCGCGCGCTGGAACGCAATCGCTGGCGGGGGAGTGGCGCTTTTCGCTCGACCGCGACGATAGCGGCGTGAAGGAGAGCTGGTTCTCGCGCGAGTTGCCGGAGACGGCCCATATCTCTCTGCCGGGGATTCTTCAGACGCAGGGTTATGGCGACGATATTACCGCCGAGACGCAGTTTGTCGCGGCGCTGCCGCGCGACATGGCCTGGTACAAGCTGCCGCAGTATGCGGCCTACACCAAGCCCGGTCATGTCGAGGTGCCTTACCTCTCGCAGCCGGTGAAGCACTATCTCGGCGTGGCGTGGTATCAGCGCGAGATCGAGATTCCGGCAGCGTGGCGCGGCAAGCGGGTCGGCCTCACGCTGGAACGCACGCGCTGGCAGACCGACGGTCTACCTGGACGAGAAAGCGATTGGAAGTTGCCACTCGCTGGTTGCGCCGCACGAGTACGAACTCGGCATTGTCGCGCCGGGCAGGCACCGGCTCTCCATCCGCATCGACAACCGCATGATTCTGGTCTACCGGCCCGACGGCCATTCGGTCTCGGACGGCGAGGGCGGGACATGGAACGGCATTGTGGGCCGCATCGAGCTCGCTGCGACCAGTCCGGTGTGGATCGAAGATGCGCAGGTCTTTCCCAATGTGGCGGACAAGATCCGCGCAGATCAAAGTGCGCATCGGCAACGCGACTGGCAGTGCCGGCTCGGGCAAGCTCACGGTTGGTACAACCACCGCGCCGGTAAGCTGGGACGCAACCGGCGGCGAGGGAACCATCGATGTGCCCTGCCGCGTACGGCACCGCTATGGAGCGAGTTCACGCCTGTGCTGCGGCACTTGACGTTGAAGCTCACCGGGCCTGCGGCAGACGACCACCGCGATCTGACCTTCGGACTGCGCGAGATCAAAGCCGACGGCAAGCACATCCTGCTCAACGGCGAGCTGTTCAACTTCCGCGCCACGCACGATGGCGGCGGATTTCCGCTGACCGGCTACCCCGCGACGGACGTTGCCACATGGAAGCGCATTATCGGAATCTGCAAGACGTGGGGACTGAACGGCATGCGCTTCCACTCCTGGTGCCCGCCGGAGGCTGCCTTCACTGCGGGCGACGAGCTTGGCTTCTACTTCCAACCGGAGTGCGGTATGTGGAACTCGTTCGATCCAGACAAAAAGATGCTGGATGTATTGAACGATGAGACCGCGCGCCTGCTGAAGGCCTATGGCAACCATCCATCGTTGGTGCTACTGAATGCGACCAACGAGCCCGCGGGACACTATGCGGAGCAGCTTCCGACTTGGGACAAGAAGTGGCACGACGTCGATCCGCGGCGTCTGTACTCCGATGGCACGGGCCGATTTGCACCACCTCCAGGAGGCCCTGGAACGCCCTATGCTGCGGATTACCTGGTTACTCCGGCAGCACGCGGCCCGCGTGGCTGGTTCGGCGCCGACTATGAGAACACACTACAGATGATGCTGAGCGGGGCTGCGATTCCATGCGTCGGGCACGAGGTTGGGCAGTGGTGCGCTTACCCGGACTTTGATGTGATCAAGAAGTTCAGCGGAAACGCCATAACTTTCGCCGGCGCACCGGAAACGGTCAAAGTCCCGTATATGATTCCCGGCAACTATCGAATCTGGCGCGACTCCGCCGAAGCGCATGAGTTGTTGGCGAAGAACAAGCAGCTCGCCCATGCGTCGGGCCGCTTCCAGGTCGCATGTTACAAAGAGGAGATCGAGGCGAGCCTGCGCACACCAAGCTACAGCGGCTACGAGCTGCTGGATCTGCACGACTACCTTGGCCAGGGCGGAGCGCTGATGGGTCTGCTCGACGCCTTCTGGGAGGCGAAGAGCTACGTCGGCCCCGCAGAGTTCCGCCAGTACTGCAACACCACGGTTCCGCTGGCTAGGCTCAAAGACCGCGTCTACACAACCGCGGACACATTGAAGGCCGATGTGGAAGTTGCCCACTATGGTTCCGCGCCGCTGGCTAGTGCAACTTCGCAGTGGCAGATCGTCGGTGCTGCGGGGAAGGTTGTTGCCGACGGCAGTTGGGCTGCGCGCGCTGTGCCTCGTGGCAAGAACATACCGTTGGGCACTCTTTCGTCCGACCTGTCGAAACTGCCTGCCCCAGCGCAATACACGCTGGTGGTCGAGCTGCATGGAGCGACTACCTTCCGCAATGAGTGGAAGTTCTGGCTCTATCCGGCGAAGGTCGCTGACTCCATCCCTGGCGGGATCCTCATCACGACTTCGTGGAGCGAAGCGGAGGCGCGTCTGGCTACAGGCGGAAAAGTCCTATTTCATCCACTGGCCGCCGATCTTGACTCTACCAACCCAAAACTCTCCACCGTGCCGATCTTCTGGAACCATCTGATGAATCCCAACGGGACGACGTTCCTTGGTTTGTGGAATGAGGCGAAGCATCCGGCGCTGGCGGGGTTCCCGACCGAGGCGAACTGCGATTGGCAGTGGATCGACCTGGCCAGCGATGCGCGCGCGCTGAACCTAAATACGTTGCCAGCGACGCTGCAACCCATCGTGCAGCCCATCGACGACTGGAACCGCAACTGGAAGCTGGGCCTGCTCTATGAGTGCTCCGTAGGCCCCGGCAAGCTGCTGGTGTGCGGCATCGATCTGACCGCCGCACGCAAAGGCGCGCAGACGCTGCGCCGCTCGATTCTGGATTACATGGCGAGTGCGGAATTTCATCCCAAGGTTGAGATCGCCGCCGCCGATCTGCGCAAGCAGTGGGTGAGCCAGCGTCCAGGTACCGTCGATCCCGGCGCCAACCAACCGGTGCAGCCCACTTCGCCCGACCTGGTCGATCCGGGACAGATCCGCCGCACGCCTCCCGCGCAGTGATTCTGGCGATGGGCAATATCAGGGCTGCGCTTTCGTCATGCCACGGATGTGCAGGTTGTATCCTGTAGCCATGCCTCACTCTGCTGTCGATCCACCTGTCGCAACGACCGCGACCCCCGCGTTCGAGTCGTGGGGTCGGTATCCCAGGTACGATGCGAAAATCGTTCCACTGAATTGGCAGAGTGATTATCCCGGCGTGATGGCCGGGCTGCGCGGCGGCGCGTTGCCGGTAGGACTGGGCCGCAGCTACGGCGATGTGTGCCTTCTGAAGGGCGGCAATCTGTTACTGACGACCGGGATGGATCGCCTGCTCGACTTCGATCCGCAGACTGGAATCCTGACCGCGGAGGCTGGTGTGTCGCTGGCCAAGGTGTTGGACTTCGCGGTGCCGCGCGGATTCTTTCTTCCGGTGACTCCAGGTACAAAGTATGTCACGCTGGGCGGCGCAATCGCCAACGACATTCACGGCAAGAACCACGAGGTTGCTGGATCGTTTGGCAACCACGTTCCCAGCTTCGAGCTGGTGCGTTCGGACGGGAGCCGGAGACTCTGCTCGCCGACCGAGAACTCCGAGTGGTACGCTGCGACGATCGGCGGAATGGGACTGACAGGTGTCATCACATGGGCGCAGTTGAAGTTGCGACCGATTGTCTCGCGCAAGATCGACTACAAGGGAATCCAGTTTCACGGCATCGACGAGTTCCTCGACCTGAAGCAGCGATACCCGGATGTGGAGTACACCGTGAGCTGGGTGGATTGCGCCTCGACCGGGAGGAACTTTGCGCGCGGCATCTTCATGCTGGGTGAGCACAGCAAGGAACCGGGAGAGCTGAAGCCATCGCCGGAGCCGAAGCTGGTCTTCCCCTTCGACCTGCCGGGCTTCGCGCTGAACCACACCACGGTGAGCCTGTTAACTCTGTGTTCTTCCATAAACAGAGGAAGCCGCATGTGAGGAAGGTGCTGGACTACGAGCCGTTCTTCTATCCGCTGGACGCGGTGCTGCACTGGAACCGGATGTATGGCAAGCACGGACTGGTGCAGTTCCAGTACGCGATTCCGTGGCAACAGTCGAAGGAGGGGACGATTGCCATCCTGCGCGAGATCGCCAAGTCCGGACTGGCCAGCTTTCTGGCGGTGCTGAAGGCCTTCGGCGAGATTCCATCGCTGGGTATGATGAGCTTTCCCCAGGCAGGGATTATGCTGGCGCTGGATTTTCCCATCAAACCCGGCGTGACCTTTCCTCTGCTGGAACGGTTGGGCGAGATGACGCTGGAGTTTGGCGGACGGCTTTATCCCGCCAAGGACGCGGCGATGACGCCGGCGCAGTTCCAGGCCTTCTACCCGCAGTGGCAACGGTTTGCACAGTTTCGCGATCCAATGTTGAACTCCAGCTTCTGGGAGCGTGTTACGGGAGGAGAATGACCCTATGAGCACTGTTGTTGCGCGACCTTTGGATGCAGCACTTGCTGCAAGCACCGATGCAGTGATTGCGAAGAAGATACTGGTGCTGGGTGCGACCTCCGGTATTGCCGAGGCGACGTGCCGCATCTGGGCAGCGCAGGGAGCGCAACTGTTTCTGGTGGCGCGTAACGCGGAGAAGCTGGCTTCGGTTGCGGCCGACCTGAAGCTGCGCGGCGCGTCGTATGTGGGGACCGCGGTGGCCGACCTGGATGACACAGAGAAGCACACCGAGCTGCTGACCCACGCGGTGAACTCGCTGACCGGGATGGACATTGCGTATCTGGCGCACGGCATTCTGGGCGACCAGGCGCGCGGTGAGCAGGAGTTCCAACACGCTGCGCAGATTATTTACACCAACTTTCTGGCGCCAGTCTCGCTGCTGACGTGGCTGGCGAACTTCTGTGTGCAGCGCCATTCGGGCACGATCGCGGTGCTGTCGTCCGTGGCTGGCGAACGCGGACGCAAGTCGAATTACATCTACGCCTCGTCGAAGGCGGGGTTGACCGCGTTTCTGAGCGGGCTGCGCAATCGCGTAGACCGCGAGGGCGTGACTGTCATCACGATCAAACCCGGGCCAGTGGATACAACGATGACGGCGCACATGAAGATCAAGAAGGCCAACGTACACAAGGTGGCCGCGGCGATTGTGAAGGCGATAGACAAACGCGTGGACACGCTCTATGTGCCGATCCTGTTTCTGCCTGTCATGTTCGTTGTTCGCCACATTCCCGAGCGCATCTTCAAGAAGCTGAACCTGTAGCCGGCGGGCGGTTTGCTGTGTGCGCAGGTGTGCGGCAGCTTCAGCGGTTCTCCGCGCTGACGCGAAACGAACAAAGCGCATCCAACCCGATAGCACATGAGCATCTTTCGTACGACTCGTCTCTCGCTGGCCTCTCTCCTGCTCGTTATACTAACGGTCCCGCAGCCCACCTACGCCTACTCCGTGCTCACCCACGAGCAGATCATCGACCTGACCTGGGCCGACTCCATCCAGCCACTTCTGCTGCGGCGTTATCCCAACCTCACGCCCGCACAACTTCGCGAGGCGCGCGCCTATGCCTACGGGGGATGCGTCATCCAGGACCTGGGCTACTATCCCATGGGCAGACCTCTTTTCTCCGACCTGCTGCACTACGTGCGCACCGGAGACTTTATCCGTGCCCTCTTCCGCGACGCCAAGAGCCCGGACGACTTTGCCTTCGCCATCGGCGCACTCTCGCACTACATGGGCGACACCATCGGCCACGCAGAGGCCATCAACCTGGCCGTCGGCACCGAGTTCCCCGCACTGGCCGTGAAGTACGGCCCCAACGTCAACTACGCCGAGGGCCCGCACCAACACGTTCGCGCCGAGTTCGCTTTCGACATCAACGAGATCACCAAGCACCGCCTGGCTCCCGAGGGATACCTGAACCACATCGGTTTCGCCATCCCCGTGCCGCTGCTGGCACGCGCCTATTATGACACCTACGGGCTGGACATTGCGGGCGTCTTGGGGCACCATCGCCCCACGCTGCGCGGCTATCGCTACTCTGTCCGCACTCTGCTGCCGCGCGTGGCCTACGCGGAGACCCTTCTCCACCGCAAACAGATGCCCGCCGACACCCCCAGCCCCATGCTCGACCTGCTCAACCAGCAGATTGCGACGCTCTCCACGCAAGACCACTGGGACAGCTACCGCAAGCATGCCGGACTGGGAACCCACCTTCTTGCCGGCTTTATCTTCATCCTGCCCAAGGTTGGTCCACTCTCCGACCTGTCGTTGCGCGGCCCCACGGTGCAGACCGAACAGGATTATGTCAATTCACTGGACCACACCGTGGATGCGCTGCGCCAGATGCTCGCCCATGCCAGCACCACTAGCGGGTTGGCAAACCAGGACCTCGACACCGGCGACGCCATCCGCCCCGGAACCTATCGCCTGTGCGACGAGACGTACGCTAACCTGCTGCACCAGGTGGCCAGTACCCCCGCCACGCCCATCCCCTTTGGCCTCAAACGCGATTTGCTGGCCTACTTTGCCGACCCGGAGAAGGCAATCTACCTGAAGCGCGAGCCAAAACAATTTGCCCGCATGAAGGCCGAACTGCCCATTCTTACCACCATCTCCACCCGCGCCGCCTATCCAGATACTGCCTTCCTGCCGGAACCAGACGAAGACGCCGCACCGAATCCGCAGCCCGGAAGTTCAACACCACCCAGCGTTCAGCCTGCAAGTGTTACGCCTGCCAACCCACAGCCCACGGCTCCTACGCCACTTATAACACCTACACCACCTAATCCGCAGCCCGGAAGTTCCACGCCAGCCACCCCGTAATTCATCACTTTCTTGTTCCGTGAAGTCCTCCTACTGCTGCTGGGCCATTTGCTGCTGGCGGGTGGGGGGTGGGGGAAGGTCGGGGAGGGCCTGGGCGCGCTCGACGAGGATGGACCACTCCTCGGGGACGGGGAGTTCGCGATCGAGCGGGGGAGTACCTTCGCTGGGGGTGACGCGGACGGCGACAGTGAGCTCGCTGCTGGCGCGGCCGCGGAAAATGCCGTGAGTGGGTGGGACGGCTGAGTAGTCGCAGCCGATGGCGGTGCGGATGTGGCGATCGGCGGCGACGAGGTGGTTGGTGGGATCGAAGCCGACCCAGCCAAGCTCGGGCAGGAAGGCCTCCACCCAGGCGTGGGTGGCCGAGGTGACGGATCGGTCGTTGTCGCGCTGGCCGTGGTAGAGGTAGCCGCTGACATAGCGGCATGGAATGCGCAGCTTGCTGCGGACGAGCGCGATCATGATGTGGGCGAAGTCCTGGCAGACGCCGGCGTGGGTGAGCAGGGCGAGATCGATGGGCGAGTCGACCTTGGTGGACTTGGGGACGTACTCAAAGTGGTGGAACATCTGCTCGTTTAGCTGATGAAGGACGCTGAGCGGGTCGTCGCGGCGGCGTGACGTCGAACTCCTCGGCGAGGGCATCGAGAGAGGGGGTGGGGGCGGTGAACTCGCTGGGCAGAAGCATCTCCCAGAAGTCTCCCTGCTGGACCAGGCTGTCCAGCTCGGCCCATGCATCGGGCGCGAGGGATGCGGGACGGGCGTGGCGGGTTGCACCTCCACCAGCGACTCGGCGACGATGACCAGCTGGCCGTGCTGGCCGGGAATGTCGAAGTGATGGACCTGGTTGGCGAGGTGGTCGCGGTAGCTGAAGACGCGGCAGCGCGGGCTGACGGAGAGATGGAAGGTGAGGCAGCGCTGGTTCTGGTCGCTGCGCGGGTGCATGCGCGTCTCCATCATGCTCTCGCTCACCGGATTGGAGTAGAGGAACTTGGTCAGATGACGGATCGAATAGTACATGCTCCTCCTGCGGTGATGGGCGACGTTATCCGGCCAGCGCGGCCTGGACGGAGTAGTCGATGTAGAGGTTATAGATGGCCTCGTGGATGGCGCGGCACTCGATCTGGATTCCGCGCAGGTAGGCGACGACATCGCCGGTGAGAATCTCGTCGACGCTGGAGTAGCTGAGCATGGCCTGGAGGCGGCCGGAGAGTCGGCGGAGGGGTTCGGCGCGGCTCTTGCCGCTCTCGTTGTCGATGGATTCCGAGGGCATGCTGCAGGTTGTCGATGGCGAAGCGCAGGGAGTGGGGAAACTCTGCGTCGAGCAGGAGGAATTCGAGGATGCGGTCGGGGGTAAGGTCGGCGGTGTAGACCTTGCAGTAGGCCTCGAAGGCGGTGGCGGAGCGAAGCAGGCCCATCCATGAAGAGGTACTCGTTGCCTTCGGGGATCGTGCTCGGGCTGGCTCCATAGGTCGGCGTGGTAGGCCTCGAGCAGCAGTGCGGTGGCGGTGGCGCGCTCGATGTATCGGCCAACCTGGATGAAGTGCCAACCCTCGCCGTGACTCATGGTGGAGTCGGTGACGCCCTGGAACTGGTGGATGGCTTCGATGACCTGCTGGAGGAACTCGGTGGGCTGTTCGGAGTTGGCGGGCGCGGCGAGTTGCAGTTCGGGGCGGGTGACCTGAAGGAAGAGGCTGTTGAGCCGTTGCCACTGTTCGGTGGAGATCTGCTCGCGGACCTGGCGCGAATTTTCGCGGGCGGAGATGATGCAGGAGAGGATGGAGGCCTTGTTGCCGGTATCGAAGATGAGCGACCGGGTGAGGTCGTAGGGGTCGCCGGCCCAGACCACGGACTTGGGGTTGCCGAGGGCATGCAACATGCGTTGCCAACGGCGGTCGGCGCTGGCGGCGGATTCGTCGAGCATGAGGTTGAGGTTGACGTCGAGCAGGCGGGTGGTGTGTTCGGCGCGCTCGATGTAACGGCTCATCCAGTAGAGACTGTCGGCGACGCGGCTGAGCATTTTTTATTCCTCCGGCTACTGTTCGCGTGCGTTACTGACTGAGGACCCAGGTGTCTTTGCTACCGCCGCCCTGGCTGGAGTTGACGACCAGGGAGCCCTGCTTGAGGGCGACGCGGGTTAGTCCGCCGGGGACGACGTTGATCTTTTCGCCGTAGAGGATGTAAGGGCGGAGATCGACGTGGCGTGGTTCGAGCTGGTCGCCGATGAGGCAGGGCGCGCGGGAGAAGGAGATCGTGGGCTGGGCAATGTAGTTGCGCGGATCGGCCTGGATGCGGCGGGCGAACTCCTCGCGCTCGGCGGCGGTGGATTGCGGGCCGATCAACATGCCGTAGCCGCCGCTCTCGCCGACGGCCTTGACCACCAGCTTGTCGAGGTTCGCGAGGACGTACTGTCGGGATTTGGGGTCGGTGAGGAGGTAGGTTTTTACGTTGGGCAGGATGGGGTCTTCGCTCAGGTAGTAGTGGATGATGTCGGGGACGTAGGCGTAGAGGGCCTTGTCGTCGGCGACGCCGGTGCCGAAGGCGTTGGCCAAGGTGACGTTGCCTGCGCGGTAGGCGTTGAAGAGACCGGCGACGCCGAGGATGGAGTCGGGGCGGAAGGACATAGGGTCGATGAAGTCGTCGTCGACGCGGCGGTAGATGACATCGACGCGGCGCAGGCCACTGGTGGTGCGCATGTAGATGACATTGTTGTGGGTGACCAGGTCGCGGCCTTCCACCAGTTCGATGCCCATCTGGCGTGCGAGGTAGGCGTGCTCGAAGTAGGCGGAGTTGAAGACGCCAGGCGAGAGCAGAACGATGTTGGGCTCTGGGCGGCCCTCGGGCGCGAGCGATCGCAGCGTGCCCAACAGCAGCTGGGTGTACTGCTCGATGGGGCGGACGTTGTAGCTGCGGAAGAGCTGGGGAAAGATGCGCTTCATCACGCGCCGATTGGTGAGCATGTAGCTGACGCCGGAGGGGACGCGCAGGTTGTCTTCCAGGACGACGAACTCGCCATCCGCCATGCGGATGAGGTCTGTGCCGCACACCGCGACGTAGACGTTGCGCGGGACCTGGAGGCCGACCATCTGGCGGCGGAAGTGTTTGCAGCTATATACGATCTCACGGGGGACGACGCCGTCCTTGAGGATGCGGCCCTCGTTGTAGATGTCCTTGAGGAAGAGGTTGAGAGCGGTGATGCGCTGGGCGAGGCCGCGCTCCACGGTGGCCCACTCATTGGCGGTGACGATGCGCGGGACTGGGTCGTAGGGGAAGATGCGTTCGGTGCCTTCATCGCGTCCGTAGACGGTGAAGGTGATGCCCTGGTTGAGAAAGCTGAGGTCGGCTGCCTGCTTGCGGCGGCGCAGCTCGTCGGTAGGCAGTGAGCTGAAGTGCTCCAGCAACGGCTCGTAGTGCGGATGCAGCACGCCGGTGCCGGAGAACATCTCGTCGTAGGCGTGGTCCAGCAGATAGTTCTTCAGTGCCTCGCGCTCGAACTGAGTGGCCTGGGCTGGGAGCATGGGAACTTAGAGTATAGCGGAGAACGACACGTGGATGAGGTTGATTTGACTGACAGAGGACTGGATCCCACCAATTTCGCGAAGGGTGCGTCATGAATGTGGCACCCAAAATACACTTTAGGTTGCGCTCAGAAGCCCTGGTCGGGGCGGAAGGCGGTGACCTGATTCGTGACGAAGGTGACGGCCATGGGTTTGCCCAGATTGTCGTAGACCACCATGCGATTGCCGTAGTCCTGACTGGTGCTTTGCGAGACCTGGCCAAGGGAGAGCGAGACCTGGCGCTCGTTCATGCCGAGGACGACCTGGTGGGTATCGATGGCCTGCCAGATCTTGGGGCCCCAGTAGTTGAAGAGCTGATGGGGATCGTCGTAGAAGAAAATGTCGTCGGACATGAAGGTATAGTCGCCACCCTTTTTGTAGCCGACGGGAACTGCGTAGAGCTTGGCGGGGTCAGATGAGTTGGGCAGGGTGAAGGCGAGCAGGACCTGACGGTCTCCGCCGGGGATGCGGAAGGTGGCGGATTTGGGCGCGACCTGCTCGAAGGCGTCCTTGATGGCGAGCGGCTCGGCGCCGAGCAGGGTGCCAGCGGAGTGCGCGTAGTCCGCGTGGTGGGCTGCTGCGGGGTAGTAGTCCATCTGTCCGCCAGCGGAGACCCAGACGGTTTTGCCGATGAGCTGCTTCTCGTCGGCGAGGGACGAGGGGCGCAGCTTCTTGAGGAAGACGAGATCGTCGGGATCGACTTTGGCGGTAGCCTCAGGGGCCGGGCCTGCATCGTGGCGTTCGTGGTAGATGAGCGCGACGCGGATGGCCAGCGTCAACAGCAGGATTCCGGTTATGGCGATCGCGACCTTCTTACTTAAATTCATGCTTGCCTCACGTCAGGATTCTGAAAAGCTCTGTTGATGATACGGCGGATGCCGTTTATATGTGGGGTAAAAACACCAAGCTACATCGAAGAACCAAAACCCCACCCATGACGATGAAACCGCCATGAATAGGGCGCCCGGCGATTTTAATCCATAGGCTCGGAGATGCTGTTTTGCAGATTTGTCTGCATCAGCGACTCGGCGGAGAGAGCATCGGCCTTGCGCAGGGTGGGAAAGAAGCCGCAGGCCATTCCGGTGACGATGATCGCACCGATACCGCCGACGACCACGGAACGGACCGCGCCCCACCACTGCGCGGTCTGGCCGCTTTCGTAGCCTCCAAGCTCATTGGACGCGCCGACAAAGATGCCATTGACGGCGCTGACGCGACCGCGCAACCAGGGCGGCGTCGCCAGTTGCAGCATACTTGCGCGGATGACGACACTGACCATGTCGCTTGCGCCCACAATGACCAGGGCAAACAGGCTGAGCCAAATTACGTGGGAGAGGCCGAAGATCACCGTTGCCGTGCCGTAAATCCCGACGCAGATGAGCATTAGCTTGCCGGAGTTGCGCCGGATGGGCCAGAAGGTCAAGGCCAACGAGACCACCAGGGCGCCCAGGGCGGGCATGGCGCGCAGCAGCCCCAGCGCGCGGGGGCCGGCATGCAGTATGTCAACGGCGAAGATCGGCATCAACGCCGCGGCGCCGCCCAGCAACACGGCAAAGAGGTCCAACGAGAACGACCCAAGGAGAAGCTTGGTCTGCCACACATACTTGAAGCCAGCCAGCATGGTCTCCAGATTAAAGGCGTTCTTGACCATGCGCACCGGCCGGGTACGCATCATGCCTACCAGCAGGAGGAAGGCCATCAGGGTCATGAGGGTGAATGCGTATACTACCGCACCGCCGTTCCAAGGGGACAGAGATCCCCTCATGCTCAGGGTAAACAGCAGGCCACCCACGGCAGGCCCTGCTATGTTGGCGATATGGAAGACGATGGAACCGAAGGTGACCGCAGAGACGAAGTGGTTGCTGGGGACCAGGCTGGGCAAGAAGGCCGCAGAGGCCGGACCGCTGAAGGCGCGTCCCAGACCGACGCCGAAGAGCACAGCGAAGATGGGCCATACGTGACCGTTAGGATGCAGCGCAAAACGTATCAGCGCGAGAGTACAGAGGGCCTGGAGCGAATAGCAGGTGAGGATGATGGCGCGGCGGTCGTAGCGATCTACCACATACCCGGCGGCGAGCAGGAAGAAGAATCCGGGAGCGAAGAGCGCGAGGCCGGTGAGACCGAGAAAGAACGGCGAATGGGTGATCTGGTAGACCTGCCAGGCCACCGCGATGGACTGCGCCTCCGCGCCGACGATGACCAGGAGGCGCGCCGTCTGATAGAGGCGGAAGTCGCGGGAGAGGAACGCGCTGCCAGCGCTCGTCTGCGATGTTGCTTCCGCCACTTCAATCCTGCCTGCCGCCATATTTACCCAGGGGTTCCTATTTTAGACGGAGCAGGCACGAGAGAAGCCGCGAGCAATTGCAAAACAAGTGGGTTGCGGGTGGGTTGTTGGGAGGGGAGCTAACGGCCGAGCTATAGCTTGTACTGGTACTTTCAGCGGCTCGAATTTTCGTCCAGCGCGTGCCGTTCGCCCCAGTGACCCGATTGAAGCGGCTTCCACCCGTGCCAGTCCAGCTGCCAGTCCTGCGTCAGCCCCTGATGTGCAGGTTTAAGCATCACGCTCAACCGCGAGAGCGCGGACGTAGTATGCAGGCAGAGAGGGAACATTCCAAACAACAGTGTCAAGCGGCGATCGGCAATGAGGAATCCTACCCCGCCCAGAACAGGCAGAAATGCAATTACCTTAGTCAGGGGACGATCGACCCATTCCCGCAAGGGAGCCAGCTCATCTTCCTGCCAAATCCGATTGCGGACGCCGCGCTTAAGGCAGCCCTCAGCACGCGCTTCGACCACAATTCCACCAATGGACAGGGCAAGCCAGGTAAGCATTATCGGCGAGAAGAGCGCCGCGCGTGCACAGGAAAAATCAGAGCAAGGCTCCGTTCCCAATGGCCGCAGCAGTTTCGCCGGCAGCAGCATCATTGCAAACATGCACGCAATCACGACTGACTGGCCCAGCATACAGCGCAGGCCCAGCTTCATCGGCGAAGGCTCATTCAGCGCGTCCATGCCTGAATCGTAACCCTAAGCGGTCCTACACACAATCCCAACTACCGGCCGAGGTATTGCTTGTACTGGGATTCTTCGACGCCGGTGCTGAGGGCGAGGGTGAGCTTGGCCTGATTGAAGAGGAACTCGGTGGCGACGAGGCTGCTTTGCGCGGTGGCGAGCGCGGCCTCGGCCTCGACGACGGGAAGGTTGTCGGTGACGCCTGCGGCGAAGCGGTCGCGGGTGTCGGAGAGCGCCTGAGCAGCCAGATCGGCGTTGCTGCGGGCGACCTTGACCAGCTCGGCGGAGGATTCGACGTCGAGACGGCTGGCGCGAATCTGGGCGTCGATGGTGACCTTGAGCGAGTCGATCTGGCGCTGCAGGGATATCTGCTGGGCGGCGGCCACCTGACTCTCGCCACGGAAACGGCCCTCCTCGAAGAGGGGGATCTTGAGCGTGCCTTGTGCGGTGAATATGCCGTGATAGCTGCCCTGGGTGACGCCGATGACACCGTAGTCGCCGTTGAAGGAGAGCGATGGGAGGCGTTCGAACTTCACA
>CAWERM010000139.1:0-6510 GCA_963810995.1 uncultured Acidobacteriaceae bacterium
CGAGCGCAACCCTGCTTTCGCGGCAACCTGCACAGATCGTCGGTGGCAACGTGGTCCATCATGGCTTGACCTGGTCGGTTGCGAGAGAGGTGCCTCCTGATTCGCCCCGATTTGGTCGCGGAGGAAATGCGATGGTGAGGAGGTAAATAAACAAAAACCACCCGCGCGGCGGCCGTGCGAGTGGTTCTTCGGAGCGATACCAAGTCTGTAGGAACTACTGGGACAGGCACCAGTTAACCGCGGTTTGCGCTTCGGCGGTGCAATCGGTTCCAGCGCACGGAAAGCTTTGGCCGTTACTGGAGAGGTACTGGACTTGACCCGGTTTGGTGGACACCCTCGCTCAGGAAAATGGGCGTAGTCCCGACAACGGCACGATGGACTATCGGGGGCCGAGCCGTTCCTATGGGTGGGAGGCGAAAACGTCGGTGCAACTGAGCGCGCATGTGAGTTGGAGCGCAGGGATTACGCAGGTGTCGAACGCATTCTTCCTGGGAACTTCTCCACGCCAGTATGTGGACAGCGCTCCGCACACGGTGGGCAATTCCACCGTGACGCTTAATGGATGGCATGGACTATACAGTTCGCTGAGTTATCGCCACATCGGACGATACCTGATTGTGAATCCTGATGACACGTCGGTGCCTGCCGCCGCTCCATACACCAACTCGGCAGAGACCCAGGCCAGCGGTTTGGACGTACTGGACTTTGCGGCAACCAAAAAGCTGGGCCGCGGCGTGGAGTGGAACGTTTCGCTGGACAACCTGAATAACAAGCACTACTACGAGACGCAGAATTACTTCGATTCGCGCTTGACGCCGGCGTCCCCGGTGGAGGCGCGAGTGCATGGAACGCCCGGATATCCCATCGGATTGACGACCGGGCTTACCTGGAGGTTCGAGTAAGTAGAGAGACAAGACGGAGTAACAACCGGATATTTGGAAGGAATCAATACGGAGACCGATGGCGGGCTATCTGCGATATGGTAGTACGGGTTCTATAATCGTGTTACTGACTCGGCGACTCCAGAGAATGCTTTCTGTCCCCACACGGTGATGGGGCACACACAATTGGCGAAGTTGCAAAACGTTGAAGTATAGCGAAGAAGTTGATGGAAAGACGGGCCATGCAAACCAGGTTCAAGGATTTATTCAACGACGCGGCAAGCGGTGTACGCGGCAAGGTAGTGGGAATCTACGGAATCCTGCTGGTGTTCAACGTAGGCGCATGGGTGTGGGCGATCATAGCCTCGCGCCACTATCCGCTGCTGCTGGGGACGGCGTTGCTGGCCTACAGCTTTGGCCTGCGCCACGCAGTGGACGCCGACCACATCGCCGCCATCGACAACGTGACGCGCAAGTTGATGCAGGAGGGCAAGCGGCCGGTGGCGGTAGGGTTCATGTTCTCGCTGGGACATTCCACGGTTGTCATCGTGGGATCGGCGGCGATTGCCGCGGCTGCGCTGGCGCTACAACACCGCATGGACGGGGTACGGGAGATTGGGGGTGTAATCGGCACGCTGGTATCGGCGGTATTTCTGCTGGGCATCGCGATGGTGAACCTGATCGTGCTGCGGTCTATCTATCGCGCGTTTGTGCGAGTCCGTGGCGGCGCGCCGTATGTGGATGAAGACTTCGACATACTGCTGGCCGACCGCGGATTTCTTTCCAGGCTGTTCCGCCCCATGTTCAGGATCATCACACGCAGTTGGCACATGTATCCGCTGGGCGTACTCTTTGGCCTGGGCTTCGACACGGCCACCGAGATCGGGCTGCTGGGGATTTCGGCGGCGGAGGCATCGAAGGGGTTGTCCATATATTCGATTCTTGTGTTTCCGGTGCTATTTGCCGCGGGGATGTCGCTGATCGATACGACGGACAATATCCTGATGCTGGGGGCATATGGTTGGGCGTTCATCAAGCCGGTGCGCAAGCTCTACTACAACATGACGATCACGTTTGTGTCTGTGATTGTGGCGCTGGTGGTGGGAGGGATCGAGGCGCTGGGGCTGTTGGCCGGGCACTTCCCCCTGGGCGGAATGTTCTGGGATGCGGTGCGAAGGCTGAATAACAACTTCGGAGCGCTGGGCTACTTCATCATCGCGCTGTTTGCGCTGAGCTGGGTGGTGTCGATCGGCATCTATAAGTGGCGGCGCCTGGACGAACTGGAACTTGGGGCGGCAGCCGTGGCTGAAGAACCGCGCGAAGTGGATTACGTTCTATAAATTACTGAATTGATTGGTGTCCCCAACGGGACTCGAACCCGTGTTACCGCCGTGAAAGGGCGATGTCCTAACCGCTGAACGATGGGGACCGGAGCTCGCGGACGGCCAGATTTGCACTCCAACCCAACCTCAACGCTACCAACATCGAGGGCGCGAGTCAAAGGAGCCTCATCCGATGTAGCGAGTCGGATTGGAGAGGGAGCGCAGGCACAAAATGTCAGAGAAATCCACGGCGAGGTTGCGCGTAGGATGTTCTGAGGGGTCAGCATGAAGTTTCGCACCAGTGGGCAATGAGCTCGTTGGAAACCCCGGATTTTCCAGTCCGAAGAGGCAGTCGCACCATGAATTCCTTTCCCTCTGGCCGCAATGAAGCTGGCCGCAATGAACTGGGCCGCCATGAGATTGGCCGCATAGAAGTGATCACCGGACCGATGTTCTCGGGCAAGAGCGAGGAGCTGATTCGCCGCCTGAAGCGCGCCCGCATCGCGCGCCAGCGGGTGGTGTGCTTCAAGCCGGACATTGATTTGCGCTACCATCGCACGGCGATTGCGTCGCACAGCGCGCAGACCCATGAGGCGATGACGGTGGCCAACGTAGCGCGGTTGCGCGAGGTGCTGTATGAACAACTGCCCGAGGTTGAGGTGATCGGCATCGACGAGGCGCAGTTCTTCGACGAGGCGATTGTGCATCTGGTGGGCGAGCTGGTGCATATGGGCAAGCGGATCCTGATCGCCGGACTAGATACCACCTTTACAGGCGATCCGTTTGGGCCGATTCCAGCGCTGATGGCGATCTCCGACGAGGTGACCAAACTCTCTGCGGTATGCATTGTGTGCGGCGCGCCAGCCATCCATACCCAGCGCCTGGGCGCCAGCCGCGAACTGGTTGTTGTGGGCGCGGCGGGAGTGTACGAGGCGCGCTGCCGGGCCTGCTTCCGACCTTACCTGAACACACCGGAGAACGAGCAGATGGAGCTGCCCGACGCCAGTTGAGATAATTGGTTTTGCGACGGCTTTGGGTGCTGGGTCATATTATGCAAAATGTTGGTTGCCATCATCAGCAGCATTTTGATCACGCTATTACATCGTGATACGATATATTAATGATGCACCGTAAACAGCGACCTATTTCGCAGATCAACTTATTGCATGCGCTCGCGGAGTTCCGATTTCACCTACGCAGTTTTCTACAATTCAGCGAGCAGGTTGCCAAGAAGCAACGTCTACAGCCACGACAGCACCAGCTTTTGTTGCAGATCGCGGGCATTGCGGTGGGGCATTCAGCGACGATCAACTATCTTGCTGAGCGCCTTGGGTTGCGCCAGAACAGCGTGGTGGAGCTGGCCAACCGCTCGGTTGGGGAGGGCCTGGTGCGGCGCGATGAGGACCCATGCGACCGCAGACGCGTAATCCTGTCGGTCACGCAGAAGGGGATGCGTGTGCTGGACGCCTTATCGGCGAGCCATGCGCGCGAGTTGGACGAGTACGGGCCACGGCTTATTCGCTCGCTGGACCGCATCAAGATCGTGCGAAGCACGAACGGACATGTCCCGGTAATTGAGCGGCCGCAAACCGCACGCAAGCCTGGGAGGCCGCGATCGAGGAGCGTGGTTTGAACTCGCATTCCTCGGTACTACGCGACTTCACGGTTGACCGACGGGTGTGGCTGCTGTCGGCGGTCGCGATCGCAATTGGCGCGTGCGGAGCGCTGCTTGCGGTGGTTTTGTTGAAGGCCATAGCACTGGCCACAAACATTTTTTACTACCACCGGATAAGCCTCGTGTCCGTCTCTCCGGCAGGCAGTCCGCTGGGATACTGGATGCTGGCTGTTCCGGTGATCGGCGGCCTCATCGTAGGCCTGATGGCACGCTTCGGCAGCGATAAGATTCGCGGCCATGGAATCCCCGAAGCGATTGAGGCGATCCTGTTGAATGGCGCGAAGGTGCAGCCATGTATAGCCTTGCTGAAGCCGATCTCGGCGGCGATTGCGATCGGCTCAGGCGGCCCGTTCGGCGCCGAAGGGCCGATCATCATGACCGGCGGCGCATTCGGTTCGCTGGTTGCGCAATGGATGCACCTGACGGACGCCGAGCGCACAACCCTGCTGGTAGCGGGCGCGGCAGCCGGCATGTCGGCCACCTTTGCAGCACCTCTTGCCGCCATCCTGTTGGCTGTGGAGTTGCTGCTCTTCGAGTGGAGGCCGCGCAGCCTTATTCCGGTTGCATTCGCCAGCATCACAGCCGAGATTGTGCGCATTCACTGGCTGGGGCCCGGGCCTCTTTTTGCGATGCCAAACATGCCTTACCAACAGACCCTCCCGGTGGCATGTGGGGCGCTTCTGTTGGGACTGTTTGTAGGGCTTGCCGCGGCCCTGCTCAGCCGGATGATGTACGGCTTCGAAGACCTCTTCGAGCGGCTGCCTGTTCACTGGATGTGGTGGCCAGCCCTGGGCGGCATCGGCATTGCGGTCGGTGGGTTCTTTTTTCCCCGCGGCCTAGGCGTGGGATACGATAACATCGCCGAGCTGTTGCGCGGTGATGCTCCGCTCGGCCTGCTGGTTGGCCTGGTGATTGCGAAGTCGCTGATGTGGGCGTTCTCGCTGGGATCGGGAACGTCTGGTGGCGTGCTGGCTCCACTGTTGATGATTGGCGGCGCAATGGGAGAACTGGCCGCGCACGTTGGCAATGCAAACGCTCCACAGCAGGCCCTGTGGGCCGCCGTCGGTATGGGAGCGATGCTTTCTGGCTCGTTGGGCGTGCCGTTGACGGCGATTCTGTTCTGCCTGGAGATTACCCATTGCCTGCCCGCGCTGCTGCCGGTGATGCTGGGCTGCGTGGCCGCCTACACGGTGACATCGCTGCTGATGCCGCGTTCGATTCTGACCGAGAAGCTGGCTCGCCGTGGGACACACCTGACGCGGGAGTACGGGACCGATCCGCTGGAGACGGTGAGTCTGGTGGAAGTAATGGCGGAGCTTGGCCAGCAACACCGCCATGAGGTGGGACAGGAAGTTCCTCTGTCTGGGGTGTACGCCTATAGCGACGAGACTTCCCGCGCCGCCGTGGAAAAGATGGCGATCGGGGGCATCGATACTCTGCTGGTGGTCGATCGCTCCACGAACCAAGTGTGCGGGAGAGTTGCATTGCAGGACCTGCTGCTTGGCCGCCGCAAGCTGGCGAAGCGTGAACAAGAGCGGCTGAGAATATTCACGCCGGGACGCTGACTATTTTGAAGTAGCTGCGCTATGCTTGAATGCACTACAGCCGTTGCAGGCTGCATTCAGGAGGAACCGCCATGCGAATGATGCGTTGGGCCCTTGCAGTCTCCGTCTCCGCTTTCTGTCTTATCACGTTCACCCACTACGCCGCCTCTGTCCATGCCCAGGTTGCGGCCCATGCAGCGTACAAGCGAAGCCTGGTTGTTCCCATCAAGACATCGACTGGGCTGGATGCCGGGAGCGCAACCTTCCAGGAAAGCAAGGACGGCAAGCAGCTCTCCATCCAGGTGAAGCTGAAGAACGTGCCGTCCGGCAATCACGCTGTCCACATCCACCAGAACCCGGTGTGCGATGCGCCCGACTTCAAGGGCGCGGGCGGGCACTTCAATCCTGAAGGCAAACAGCACGGCATGGACAATCCGATGGGGCACCATGCAGGCGACATGCCGCATAACCTCTCGGTTGGCTCATACCAAACCGGAGATATCACCTTCAAGGTGGACTACCTAACGCTGGAGCCGGGCGCTGCGAATTCGGTGCTGGGACACTCGATCATGGTGCATGAGAAGGCCGACGACATGGTGACCGACCCAACGGGCAACGCGGGCAACCGGATCGCATGCGGCGTTATTCCGGCAACGAACTAGCAGACAGTTGCAGGCTGTTGGTTGAACGCCATGTCTCGGAGACGGGACGCTGATGTCTTTGTGCGGATGGATGGAAGGTAGGAGTAGGATTCTCCGCATGATGCGCTACGCTCTCAACCCATCTCGTAGCAGCAGACTCTGGCTTCTCATCGCCGCGCTTACCGTCTACGCCGCGCCAGCCCCTCTCGCCCAGACCGCCAAGCCGCTTGTGCTCGAGTACGAAGCCTCTGCACGCGCTGGCGTCACTGAGGCCGTCTATCGTTTCTGGTCACTCACGCCCGATCAGCCTATCCGTGCGATCCTCGTTCTCAACGGCGAGGGACGCAAGAACGCCGACGACCCTCTCTGGCAGGAATTCGCACGGGCCAATCATCTTGCTCTGGTCGCTTGTTTAATAGAGGGTGAATATATCGACGCCCCAGCCGG
>CAWERM010000140.1:0-7597 GCA_963810995.1 uncultured Acidobacteriaceae bacterium
GGAGCAATACGTAACGAAATCATTGCCTACTGTCTATCGGCAGGGCAAGAGCTTATTTCCAGTGGTAACAAGGCAATGCGAACGGCTTTAGCTTCGGTTTTCCACAGTTCGCGTCAGGCCTTCCGGTACTGGCGGCCTATCGGTTTTCCGTCAACCTGCCGATAGAAGGAATCCAGTTAACTGAACTTGACTGCACGGCTGGAATCCGAGGAGGGCCAGGGCTGTCAATCACGAGGAATGCATGATGTGATTTTTCAGCGTCTTGGACCGATTGACCCCATTTTGCTCGCGCATCGATGATTGGACTTGAGGAAGATGACTATAGATAAGAGCACGCTTGGAGGCATCGCCCTCGCTCTGACCGGAATCGTAGTCGGATTGATGCTCGATGGAGGCAAGTTGGCGCAGGTTCTGCAGCCGACCGCGGCCTTGATTGTCCTGGGCGGAACATTAGGCGCAGTCATGGTTCAATTCCCGCTTAAGATCGTCCTTCAGGCGCTCCTCCATCTTAAGTATGTCTTTTTCAATTCCGAGCCGGAGTCGGACTCCCTGGTACAGAACCTGTTGCGCTACGCCTACAAGGCGCGAAGGGATGGGATCCTCTCGCTGGATGCCGATTTGGCAAAGATTCAAGACCCCTTCCTGAAGGAAAGTCTCATGCTGGCGATCGACGGCGTCAGTGCCATCGACTTGCGCAAGATGATGGAACTGCAGATCGACTATCTTGGCGAAAAAGAGGAACGCATTCCGAAAGTCTTCGAATCTGCCGGGGGCTTTGCTCCTACCATCGGCATCATCGGCGCAATCCTGGGGCTGATCCAGGTCATGCAGCACCTACAGGACATCAATGAGGTTGGTAAGGGCATCGCGGTAGCCTTCGTCGCAACCATCTATGGCGTTGCCTCGGCGAATCTTCTCTTCCTGCCATGGGCTGGAAAGCTGAGAATACGCCAGCGCGAGAGACAGATCATCCAGGAAATGACCTTGGAGGCCGTTCTATCGATTATCGAGCAAGTGAATCCCCGCGCCCTTGAACTGCAGTTGAGGAGTTATATGGCAGTGCCTGACCGGCATGCTCCTCTGAAAGTGGCTGCGCGATGAGACCCATGAGACAAAGGCACTCTGAGGAGCCGGCGAACCGGGACCGCTGGCTCCTGTCCTATTCCGATTTCATCACCTTGCTCTTCGCGTTTTTTGTTGTGTTGTTTGCATCCTCCTATCGCGACAAACAGACTGTAAAGAAGCTTTCCCAGGCCATCCACATCGGGTTCCAACAGATGGGAGCATTCTCCGGAGGTCAGAGCAGCAACGGAGTCGCGTATACCAATCCCCTATCGACCACGTCCCGGTCCGCGCCGCAGTCCCAGAACGTGGATACAGGGAATGACGACGCATTGGCCGCGTCGTCTCTGGATGTTGCTCAGTTGCAGCAACAGCTCGAATCCGCCATGGGACAGGAAGTAAGGAACCACGAGGTAGTCATGCGAGTTACCGCTGAGGGCTTCGTGGTCAGTCTGAACGAACTTGGCTTCTTCGACAGTGGAAAAGCCGATTTACTGCCTGGAGCGGCAAATAAAGTCGAGCGGATTGCAAAGGTCCTGTCCCTGCATAACCTGGAGCTTCGCGTTGAAGGAAATTCGGACGACCAGCCGATCCATACCCCCGAATTTCGCTCCAATTGGGAACTATCCACCGCGCGCGCGATGGCTGTGATGCAACTGCTGGTGGATGATTCCGGCTTCGACCCGAGAAAGATCTCGGTGCTGGGCTATGGCCAATACCGGCCTATTGCCGATAATGCAACGCCCGAAGGCCGCAGAATGAACCGCCGCGTCGATCTAGTGGTTGTATCCACGACCCCAACGCAGCCTGGACTGCAATAAAATACCGGAACAATTGCGATGTAACGGATGGCTCCGCAGTCGAAGCGGACCTCGAGTTTTCCACCTGACTTACCGCAGTATATAGATGGAATGCTTTTTTGAAGCGATAACTTCCAGGTCTGCGTATTTACATAAATACGGATGGAATTCGGCGAGAACACTGGGTCCGAACTTATATTCCTTCTACTCGGAAGAGTAGCGTATTTAGGCCACTGCGCCCTTATTGTTACAGCGCAATTGCAATGCATCCTATGCACAATACAATGCGCGCGCGGATCGATGAATGAGTTCTATGCTGTACCGAACGGTGAATTCGTGCATAGCACTTAGGTGCAATTCGATACCACGAAAGATTGTGGATGCGAAATGTTTTTTCACCATCGACTGGAATCATCGGGACGACTCGCCGATAGATTGCCCGTAATAACAACCACCTGCTCCAAGTAGCAACTCCGGACTGTGCTGTAGTCGGAACTAGTTCGGTGCAGGCGGAATTCGATACAAGGAGCAATAACCATGATTAGTGTCCTGAATAGCGTTTCCCAGCTCGGCGCGGAAAATGCGCTGTCTTCCACACAGGCATCGTTGCAGAATACCCTCCTCGAGTTGTCCACCGGGTTGAAGATCAACTCCGGAGCGGACGACGCGGCGGGACTCTCCATCGCTGCCGGTTTGGGTGCCAACATCGCTGCACTCACCCAGTCCAGTCAGAATGCATCCAACGGCGTTGGCCTACTGCAGACCGCCGACGGTGCCCTCTCGCAGGTCACCTCCCTGCTCAACCAAGCAGTCACGCTGGCGACCGAAGCCTCCAACGGACAGCTCACTGCTGCGCAGAGCACGGCTGCGAACACCGCGTACCAGTCGATCCTGACTGAGATCACCCAGATCGGTTCGACCACCAACTTCAACGGAACGGCAGTCTTCAGCGCCACTCCCATCACCACCTACACCAGCGACGGTACGAGCGGCGGCACCACCACCACATCGACCACGACCGGCGCACTCTCGTCCACAACCCTGGCCTTGAATGCAACGGCTCTTACCTCCACCGCCGCGGCCTCAACGGCTCTGACCGCCATCACCGCCGCCATCAATACGGTCGCCGCAACCCGCGGAACCATCGGCGCTTCCGTCAATCAGTTGACAGCGGATTCCAGCGTGGAAAACACCGAAGTCACCAACCTGACCAACGCGCAGAACGGTGTTCAGAACGCTGACATCGGGACGACAGTGGCGAAGATGACGCAGTACAACGTCCTCGAGCAGACCGGCATGGCAGCCCTGTCGCAGTCCAACCAGGCTGAGCAGGCTGTTCTGAAGCTGCTCCAGTAATCTCGGCTTCACGTCTCCCTTGCGGTGGCGCCTTCGGGCGCCACCCTTTTTTTGTCCGGGCCTGAAAGTCTCAGCCGTATGTGCCGATAATGTCTTGCGCATGGAATCGATGGAACCCAGGACCGCGCGAGTACACCGCGTCCCGAGCAAAGGATTAGGCGAATTATATGAGCTCAGTCTCCGCATTGAATACGCTGCTGGCATCTAGCTCTTCGTCATCGAGCATCGATCTCAGCCAGATTTTACAGGCTGCCACCGGAGCATCGTCCACTGGCATCGACGTCACAGCCGCTGTCAATGCTGCAGTCACCGCCGCTCAGGCGCCTGAGACGACGTGGGAGAACCAGGAAACCACACTGCAAAGCCAGACCAGCGCCTTGACCCAGTTGCAAACCGACACAACCAACCTCGACAACGACATGCAGTCCCTCAACAACCTCACCGGCCCTTTATCCACAAGGACCGTGAGCTCGTCCAATTCCTCGATCGTCACTGCTTCGGCAGCCTCTGGAGCCTCGGTAGGCAACCACACGGTAGTGGTCGGTAGCCTGGCCGCCACCGCCTCCTGGGCATCCAGCACAGTCGCCAGCGCAACCACTCCCTTGGCCGCCGGCAGCTTCACTATCACGGCTGCAAGCGGCAACCCCACCACCATCTCTACCGGCACTGGCACCAGCACCCTCACCGACGTAGCCAACACCATCAACGGTGACAATCTTGGCGTCACCGCCAACGTCATTACCGACGCCAACGGGGCGCGTCTTGCCATCGTCAGCAACACCTCCGGCAGCGCCGCCAACTTCACGGTAGCAGCGGGCACCGGCGGTCTCGGCTTTAGCCAAGCTGTCAACGGCGCCAACGCATCTGTCACCGTCGATGGCATCACTCTTTCCAGCGCATCCAATACGGTCACGGGCGCTCTGCCCGGTGTCACCCTCAACCTGCTGAACGCGGCCCCCGGAACCAATGTGGGCCTCGCCATTGCGCCCGATACCTCCCAGGCATCGACGGCCATCAACCAGTTTGTGACTGATTACAACAAAGCCATCGGAGATGTGAACGCACAATTTATCTTCAACGGATCCAGCGAAGGAGTCTTGGCAGGCGACTCTGTCGTGCGCAGTCTACAGAGCACACTTCAGGGAGCGTTGGGCTACACATACACGCCATCTTCGGGAACGACCTCAGTATCCAGCCTGACTTCGCTGGGCATCTCTGTGAACAAAGACGGCACGCTGTCCGTGGATAATGGGGCGTTGAGTAGCGTTCTGCAGAACAATTTCAGTGACGTGCAGAACTTCTTCCAGGGACCCTCGCTGAATGGATTCGCCAATTCCCTGGACCAACAACTGACCAGCTTCACCAGCCCGGCGGATGGCGCATTCACGGTGGATCTGCAAAGTATCAGCACCGATTATTCAGGCCTGCAGACCGACATCAACAATTTTCAGACCAACTACATAGTTCCTCTGAAGGCCCAGTTGACAAGCGAGTACAGCAAAGCTGAGATCCTGCTGCAACAGTTGCCGACCGAGATGCAGCAGATCAATTCGGAACTTGGCCTGAACACTAAATCGGGAGGCTAGAGCGGTTTTCATCACAGATGTACTGGGGCGGAAGATGCTGCGTGGTCTTCTCGCAAGGACAACCACGTCGCAAAGGGTTCCGCAGGTCGCGGCATCCGGGAACATGCTCTATCCGGAGACATAAATGAATCCAACGGAACTGGCATATCGGAGAACGGCGGTGGAGGGCGCAAGCGGCTTCGGCTTGTTGATCGCTCTTTACGACACGTTGGTGGGAAATCTGCGGCGCGCCATCGACGCACAGCGCGGCAATAACATCCAGAAGCGGTGCCAGGAGCTGAACCACGCGTTGCTTGTGATCGGGTATCTGGAAGACTGGATCGATCGCGAAAGCGGCGGGGAACTTGCGTACAAGCTGGTCGCGTATTACTCGAACCTCAGGAGTAAGCTGGTTGAAGCTCAAGCCAGAAATTCGGCCGAAATCCTGGAACAGGAGATGGCTGTGATCCTGGCAATTCGCGGGACCTGGCAGGACCTTGAACTCCGCGCCTCGTCCGCGCTAGTGGTCCCGCCCGCTTCCCAGGCACCGAGCTACCCTGGCAGCGCATTGTCGCAGGAAGAGCGAAGAGGATCCAGTTGGTCGGCGTAGATGCGTAGATCGCTACGGCCGGCCCGGCCAAAAAGTTGAACGCAGCTGCCTGGTTCCTTCCTGTTATGAATTCAACGGCAAGTGCTGCGGCATGAAGGTGGCGATTCCATCGCTTACAGCCACGCGAACGGGCATGATCTGCACACTCGCCGGCTTCAGGCCATCGCGCGTGGCAGTGACGACGATGGCTATCGGCGCCGGATCGGTGGTGCGAATCAGCGTGGAGCGCACCGCAACGCGGTTGATGCCGCACTCGGTGTTCAGGTAGAGGTTGTTGGTCGAGTTGAGCTTTCCGCTGTTGTAGCCGCCGCGCCAGATGCCCGGTCCGGTGCAGGTAAAGTCGACCCGCGCGTCGTCGGTGGGGCAACGCTGGCCTTTGGCGTCCACCACCTCGAAGTCGATCAGCGCAATGTCTTCACCATCGGCCTGTAGTCCCTTCGGCCCCAAGATTGGGGTCAGTTTGATCGCAACCGGCGTACCTGCGGTCACAATCTCCTGCTGGGCGACGATCTTGCCCGCGTTCTTGCCGACAGCCTTGATGCTGCCGGGCGCGAATTCAATATTAGGGAAGGCGAAGACCCAGCCGGTGTCGGGCTTGGAGTTTACCCCGAGCGACTTGCCGTTGACGAACAACTCCACCGACTCCGTATTGGCGATGACGTAGACGGTCTTCACAGTCTTGGAACCGTCCGGCTGCATCGCAGGGTAAGTCCAGTGACCCAGGATGTGCAGGTCGGGCTGCTCGTTCTGCATGACGCGGTGCGCATAGTAGAGTTCCTTGGGCAAGCGCATGGCGTCCACCTTGCCGCTTACGCGGCACACCTCCGTGGAGTCCTGGCGCCCGTCGGCATCCTCATCGGTAAAGTAAATCGAACAATACGCCGACCAGCGGGAGTGTTTCGGATCGGTGTTGGAGATGCGGTTGCTCCAGTACGCCCAGTACTGCTTGATGCCGTCCAGAGCGAAGTTCTCCGAACTGTATAGATAATCAGACCGCTGCATCCAACTGTCGTTGGGGCCCTTCTTTACTTTGTAGTAGGGCGGCGAGAAGTCGTCCCACATGCGCCTTGCGCCCTCCTGGCGATAGTCTTCCGACTCGATGATCGGCGCTCGGTCCCTCCGCTCGGCGGAGTAGGCGCGGAACATCGCTGAAGGCGTGGTCAGCGTCTCTACCCCCGTGTCCTGCGCCATCATCACTCCGTAGTACTCTGCAATGTTGTTGTTCGCTGCGTTGGCCGCGTTATCGGAGTTGCCGCGTGAGCCGATGACGCGCCCTCCGGCGGGGTCCCACTGCTTGCGCAGGTCTACCATCTGCTGCATCTGGTCCGGCTGGATCACCGTGTTGCCGGCCTCCCAGAACAGGATGCTCGGGTTATTGCGGAAATAGATCATGGAAATCCGCATCACCTCGAATCGCTGGTCCCACTGGCGCCCGTGCGAGTCGCCCTCGCTGTCGCCCGCAGGACAGACTTGTATGATCCCAAAACGCGCGAAGGTATCCGCGTCTACTTTCTGCGGCGAGATGTGCATCCAACGCATGTAGTTGCCGTGGCAGTCGCGAATCAGTTTTGCAGTGTAGTCGTGCATCCAGTCGGGATAACCTGCGCCCACGCCGGCCCACTCATCCGCCGAGCGCTGCGAAAATCCCTTGAGGTAGACGAACTTATCGTTGACGTATACGCCTCCGGTCCCTGCACCGCCCTTGAACTCGGTCTTGCGGAATCCGGTTTCGATGCGATAGACATCCACCACCTTGTTGTCTACCTTCAGCATGGAATACACGTCGTACATGGCAGGATCTTCGCAGCTCCAGAAGCGCGCATCCTTCAGCGTTCCCCCCGCGGACATCACACTCTTCTCACTGTCCACCATGTCCAGCGGGTCGCCATCGAATTGGGCGCAGACGCGGCCGTTGCTGTCTACGATGGCCACCGACAAACCTACTGTTGCGCGGTCGCCCGACGTGTTGTGTACCTCGGCATCGACGGTTACATCCGCTGTCTTTCCGGCAATATCGAAGTTGTCGGCATGGACGTACACGCCCTGGCTCTCCAGCCCGTAGTAGAGAGGCAAGGTCTGATGGATCTTGCCTGTGACATGCAGCCACACAGGTCGGTTGATGCCGCCGTGGTTGGGATTGAAATTGTTCCCCGCCCACTGGTAGCTGGTACCCACGCAAGGTGAGCCGTCGGCGTTCTTCGGGT
>CAWERM010000141.1:0-8826 GCA_963810995.1 uncultured Acidobacteriaceae bacterium
TGATGCTCTGTCCGGCAGGGATGGTTGCGGTGGCGGTGACGTTGGTGTTGTTGTACAGGGTCATGCCCCCGCTGAGGCGGAAGCTGCCGTGGAATGGGAACCAGTCGACCATGGCGTCGCCGCTCTGGAACTTGAGGTTTCCATTGATGACGTATCCGCTCTCGGTATCGGTGTCGCTGTGAAGAGAAGAAGGCGCCCCCACCGCGCAAGTTGAGGCGCTGCGGCACCAAGGGTGTGGCGACATCGAAGCCTATGCCTCCGAAACCGACATTGACACCTGCGGCGATGCCGGAGAAGGGCATCGAACTGCCCTTGGAGGGCGCGGCAGCGGCGGAGGATGGCGCGCCGGCGGCGGCAACAAGCGCACTCGGTACGATGGAACTGGAGAACGAGGCGGGAGCAGAGGAGGCCGCGTACAGAGCGGGCGAAGCGGTTGCCGTCTGGGCCGAGAGAGCTATGGGCGAGAAGGCGAGGATGGCGAGGATCGCAGGAAGACGGAGGTTCATGGAGGTCCTTTCTGGAGTGCAGGGTCGGAGCGGGCGGTGAGACTGCCACTCGTCAACTGTCCACGACCGGCAGGTCGTGCGCAAACATGGCATCAACTGGGCGATGCGGTGATCGTATCAGACTAGTAGCGCTCCTGGGTGAGTTCCATCCCCAGAAAGAGTCACGGTACATGATGGGTAACTGCATTATCGGCAAGTTATACAAATTTCATGACTTAACCCAAGGCCACAATGGTTCCAAATGGATACCCAGCGAAGTTTGAAGTGATTCCCGCGGGAACGGCAAAAAATTGGGCGTGCCGTCGTGCGTCTTTGTGTAAACTGCGGTCGTGAGCAAACTTGAGCAGAATCCGCGAACCGATGCCTACATCGCCAAGGCCGCGCCGTTTGCACAACCGGTGTTGACGCATCTGCGCGCGCTGGTGCATAAGGCCTGTCCGGATGCGGTGGAAGAGATCAAGTGGGGTCGCCCATTCTTTGTTTATCGGGGCACAATCCTGTGCAATATCTCGGCGTTCAAGCAGCATTGCAGCTTCGGCTTCTGGGGCGCGGAGATTGGCAAGGTGCTGCGCAAGGACGGCGTGCTGCAAGCAGGCGGGATGGGCTCGCTGGGGCGCATCACCAGCCTCAAGGACCTTCCGCCGGAGAAGCAGTTGCTGGGCTACATCCGCCAGGCTGCGGCGCTGATCGAAAGCGGGCAGGGCGAGAACCGCATTGTGGCCGCGCGCCGTGTAGTGAAGGCTCCCAAGCCGCCAGTGGAGGCGCCGCCTGAGTTTGCGGCTGCACTTAAAAAGAATAAAGCTGCGCAAGCTGCTTACGCCGCATTCAGCCCAAGCTGCAAGCGCGAGTATGTTGAATGGATCATCGACGCCAAGCGACCCGAGACCCGCGACCGCCGCATTGCGCAGGCCGTCGAGTGGATCGCCGAAGGGAAACAGCGGAACTGGAAGTACCAGTAGCTGACGTGTCCGGCTAGCCCTTGCTTAGCCGCCTCGCGAAGTCCAAAAACACCAACGCGGCGGGAGAGTAGCCGCCGGGATCGGGCTGGGTGAACTCGCCGGTGAGCGGATCCATCTGCTGGCGGAACTCTGTGTGGCGCATGATGGCCGCGCACCATTGCTGCATCATGTGGGTCAGCTCGGCCTGCTTGCCGTAGTTGGGCATCCAGCGTGGCGCGCGCAGGGCGGTGAGCGCCTGGCTGGCCCCACCCCAACTGTTGCGCGGGATGGGCCGGACGAAGGTGGGGTCGTCCATGGCAATGGAGGGCAGCGGGTAGGGTGCCCAGAAGGCCGTGGGGTTGTGCAACTGGCGCGTCCACACGGCGTCGAAGATGGCCTTGTCTTTGCGAGGATCGACGACGTGCTCGCCCAGCACGCGCGAAATAACGTCGCCGCGCACACGCACGAATTTGTTCTGCGCGTCCAGGTCGTAGAAGGCCCCATCCTCCGGGCTGTAGAGCTTGGTCAGGATGAGTAGCCTGATCTTCTCGGCGTCGGCCAGCCAGCGGGATTCTTCAGTGCGCTTGCCCAGGGCCTTGGCCATGGCAGCCAGGGCCACACGCGCGCCATACACCGTGGCAGAGAGATCCGGACAGAGTCGCGGCATGGAAGGGATGTCGGGCGATTTGCGCGCATCGGCGTCGGGGCAGCGGTTGGGAATGTCCTTCCAGCGCGGCGAATTGTCGTGGCCCGTGTCGTAGGTGCAGAAGCCCTCTACCAGGCCCGTCTTGCGTGTGTCGCGGTACTGGCGCAGCCAGGCGTCCCAGCGGCTGCACGAGGCGTAGGCCGTGGTCAGCAGCTCTTCGTCGTGGGTCATCTGAAACAGGTCCCAGGCAGTTGCGGCGATGGGGACCACCATCTGGATCTGTCCGTAGCCGCCGTCGGTGCCAACCGGGTCGGCCAGCTTAATCGCGGCGGGAAGTTGGCCGTCCGGCTTCTGCTGGGCGAAGAAGGCCATGTGGTTGGCGCGTGCAGTCTGCAGCGGTGTTGGCGCGCCGGGCTGTGCGGCGACGTAATTCTGTAGCGTGCCGTAGACCAGGCCCTCCTGCGGTGCGCACTCCTGCCAGATGCCGCCGTAGGTGCTGCCCTCCACCAGGACGGGGTGGTCATAGCGGGGCATGGTGCGCACGTTGCCGGCAAGCACCGCCAGTGCTGCGTCCCAGGTGGTCTGCCAGCCAGGATCGGAGGTGGGGAAGTGGGGCCGGGGCGCGGAAGGATGCGGCGCGGCGGCTTGACGCGTCTGGGCAAATGCGGCAAACGGCATTGCGCCGGCGGCGAGCGCGGTCTGCTTCAGGAAAGCGCGGCGGGGCAGGTTCTTTTCCATGCCGATTAGTGTAAGGCGCGATGGCAGCCGCAGGATAGCACACAAGCGTGCAGCCAATGCATTCGCGGAATAGACTGGCAGGATGAAAGGTTCGGCGACCGGTGGCGATGTAGTGGATGGCGCGCGGTGCGAGCTTAATCCCGTACCCTTCCGCCGCAGGCTAATGCGCTGGTACCGCGACAACGCGCGCTCTCTGCCCTGGCGCGACATCTCCGATCCTTACGGCATCTGGGTCTCGGAGATCATGTTGCAGCAGACGCGGGTGGCTGCGGTCATCGAGTACTACACCGAGTTTATGCGCCGCTTTCCCACGCTGGTCTCCCTGGCGCTGGCCTCCGAGGCCGATGTCCTGGCTGCATGGTCGGGCCTGGGTTACTACCGCCGTGCGCGTATGCTGCACAAGTCTGCGCAGTTCATCCTGACTGAGCGGCACGGCCTGTTGCCCAACAACTCGCTGGAGCTGCGCACGTTGCCGGGGATTGGCGAGTATACAGCCGCGGCCATTGCCAGCATTGCATTTGGTGAGAGCGTGGCCGTTGTCGATGGCAACGTGGAGCGGGTCATTCTGCGGCTCACAGGTCGCGCCAACGACGCAACAGCAGCCGCGCGCCGGTTCGTTCGCGACAAGGCCCAGACCCTGGTGCCGCTCACTCACCTTCAGACCTCCCGGTCGGATTTGCACCACGGCGGCGACTCAGGCTCACCACTCTCGGGCAACGCTGCCGGAGACCACAACCAGGCCATGATGGAGTTGGGCGCGACCGTCTGCCTGCCCCATGTACCGTTCTGTAGCCAGTGTCCTGTAATCGACCTCTGTTGCACACGTGGCGAGCATCCGACGCCTGCGCGCGCGCCGCAGCGCAGCCTGCCCGTCGCCTTTCTGCTGGACCTGCGCAAACGCGGCCCGGCTACCGAGGTTCTGCTGGAACGCCGCCCAGACAGCGCCAGCGTGATGCCGGCGATGTTCGAGCTGCCGCCGATGCCGATGGACGCGGTGGAGGGCCTGGAGCCGGCGCTCAGGCTCCGCCACGCCATCACAAATACCAACTACTATGTGCAGGTCTTCTCCCCGCGCCGCCTTGTGCGCACCAGTTCAGGCAACCATGTAAGCTCCGGCAAGCGCAGCGGTGCCGCAGCCTCCGTGATGCGCAGCGCCATCCCCACGGCCCCCCACGCACGGCGCTGGGTAAGGACCACGCGCCTTGCCGGCCTGCCTCTCACCGGGCTTACGCGCAAGATTCTACAGCGTCTAAAGGTAATGAAGAACACACGAATTGTGCTTCCCGAATGAACCGCCATGGACAGGGTTGAAATCGGTGCAATCCGCAGCCGCCTATCCATGCGGCGCTCCAGAGTCGTAGGATGAGAGATGAACCCTTAATGAAACTTCGCTCTCCACTCCGCTCCGGTTCGACGATGACGCTGGCTTTGCTGGCGGTCATTGCCGGGCCATCTCTGTGGGCGAACGCAGCGGAACACATCACATTGCGCAATGGCTTCGAGTTGGACTGCGCGCGGCGAGAGGTTGCGGGCGACCGGGTCCGGCTTTATCTTTTACCGGCCGCAGGTGCAGTTACTGCCAGCCAGGGCGATGCCCAGGACGCCAACTATATCGAAGTCTCCGCCAGCGCGGTGCTGCGGGTGGAGCAGATTCCCGATTCTCCTGCGCCACCTACTGCAACCTCTGCACCACTCTCCTCACCCGTTGATGCACAACCCGCTCTGCCTCTGGTTATGCTGGAGCCAGCGCGCACAGTCTCTTCTCCGCTGACTCCGGCGGAGATGGGCCAGATGCTTGCGCGTGCCGGAGCACTGCACAACATCAAGACCGATCTTCTGGCCAGCGTGGTGAAGGCGGAGAGCAACGGCAACGCCCGTGCCGTCTCGCGCGCCGGTGCCGAGGGCCTGATGCAACTGATGCCAGGCACCGCATCGCAGCTGGGCGTGCGCAACACCTTTGCGCCGGAGCAGAACATCGGTGGCGGAACGGCCTATCTTGACGCTTTGTTGATGCGCTACCACAACGACATCAAGTTGGCGGTCGCAGCCTACAACGCGGGGCCGGCGGCGGTCGATCGCTACCACGGCGTTCCGCCTTACGCCGAGACGCGCGCCTATGTGATCCGCGTCATTAACGAGTTCAATCGCCTCACGCTCGCCGCGCAAGCCACCCAGCCAAGTCCAATGGCGACCGCAAAATAGCACACACAGCACAGGAGAGCAGACCGATGAAGAGTCGCAACCGCATCGTCTGGCTCGCAATTCTGCTCGTGCTGGCACTGGTCGTCTTCGTCTATCGCGACCGCATTCACTTCGACTGGGCGGTCTTCTGGCAGCAACTGCGCCACGTCTGCTGGCTGCACATTGCTGCCGGCATCGCTCTCATCTATGCCACCTTCTGGTTGCGGGCTATGCGCTGGTCTGTCTTTGTCAGCGCGTCCAAAAATATCTCGCCGATGGTGCTGGTGGGCCCGCAGTTTGTCGGATTCACCGCGGTCGCTCTCTTTGGTCGGCTGGCAGATGTGATCCGTCCGGCGCTGGTGGCCAAGCGCGTCCAGCTCTCCGTCAGCTCACAGGTGGCCGTCTATACCATCGAGCGTATGTTCGACCTGGGCGCAGCTGCGCTCATCTTCTCCGGCGCGCTCTTGTTTGTGCCGCGCGACCTGCCGCACCACGAAATCTTCCTGCGGACCGGGTTGTTCTCACTTGCTGGGACCGTGTTAATCGCAGTCTTTGCGGTGCTCATCCGCGTGGCAGGCGAAACAGTCGCAGAGGTTGCGGGAACCATCCTCGGCTGGCTCTCCAGGCCCATCGGCGAGAGCGTTGCCCGCAAGATTCGGGGCTTTCGCGACGGTCTCGACGCCATCCGCTCAGCGCAGGATTTTCTCTTCGTCTCCCTGATCTCGCTGGCCATGTGGGGAATGATCGGCTTCGCCTATGTGCAGACGCTGCACGCCTTCGTCGATACGCCGGAACTTGCGACCATCACTTTTTCCCGCACCATGCTGCTGATGGGAGCCAGCATCGGCGGTTCGCTGTTGCAGTTGCCCATCATCGGCTGGTTCACCCAGATCGCCGTCACCGCGGCTGCGATGCATGAGTTCTACGGTGCGCCCATCGAGGCCTCAACCGCCTGCGGTGCGCTGCTTCTGGTGGTTACGTTTCTTTCGATCATTCCCATCGGGCTCGTCTTTGCGCGGATCAACCACGTCAGCTTGAAGAAGGTCGCAGCCGAAGCGAGCACGGACGACGAGCTAGGCACGATCTCCGCTTAACAACCCAGTCCAATCGCTTACACTGGATGGCGTTGCAGTTTTCCATTTAGAGGGACTCCCTTGACCGCCTCGCCGCGCCCGCTCGATCGCGTTCCGCACCGCCGCTACAATCCACTGCTGCGCCAGTGGATTCTTGTCTCTCCGCAGCGCACAGATCGTCCGTGGCAGGGCGAGACCAGTAAGCCAGTGGTCGGCAAGGGTCTGGCGTACGATCCCACATGCTATCTGTGTCCTGGCAATGCGCGTTCCGGCGGAGTGCATAATCCCGTCTACACAGGCGTCTTCGCCTTCGACAACGACTTTCCCGCTCTGCTCAGCGACGCCCAACCGGAGGCGCAGCCCAAGATATCTCCGCTACTGGTCGCCCAGCCGGAGCGCGGACGCTGCCGTGTGATCTGCTTCCATCCCAACCATTCGCTGACCCTTGCGCGCATGGATGTAGATGATATCGCCGTAGTGGTAGACGCGTGGGTCGATGAGACGGCCGCGTTAGGCGCGCTGTCGTATATCAACCATGTGCAAATCTTCGAGAATCGCGGTGCCATGATGGGATCCAGCAATCCCCATCCCCACTGCCAGATCTGGGCCACCGAACACGTCCCCGACGAGCCGACCCGCGAGCTGGCCGCCCAGCAGGAGTACAGTGAGCAGCACCACTCCTGCCTGCTCTGCGACTATGCGGCCACCGAGCTGGCGCAGGCAGAGCGCATGGTGGCCGAGAACCAACATTTCATCGCAGTCGTGCCGTTCTGGGCCACATGGCCCTTCGAGACGCTGCTTCTGCCGCGTCGCCACCTGGGTAGCTTCACCGACTTTACCCCCGCTGAGCGCCTTGCATTTGCCGCGATCCTGAAGACCGTCACCACGCGCTACGACAACCTATTTCAGACCAGCTTTCCCTACAGTCTGGGCTTCCACCAACGGCCCACGGATGGGCAGACACGATTCCATGCACTTCCACGCGCATTTTTACCCGCCCCTGCTGCGTTCCGCTGAGATTCGCAAGTTCATGGTCGGCTTCGAGATGTATGGCAGCCCGCAGCGCGACCTTACGCCGGAGACCGCAGCCCAACGCCTGCGCGCCCTGCCGGAAAAGCACTATCTCGATTGAGTTTGTTTGGTCATCAGGAGCATCATTCACAATTCCTGATTTTCAATTTGCATATTTAGCCCATTGAACAGTAGAAAGAGTCCATGCAAACCCACGCTGAAATTGCCTCACTGCACTTTGCCTCCTACAACGTCCCCGGCGCGCTCTACGCCGCTCCCGGCCGCGTCAACCTGATCGGCGAGCACACCGACTACAGCGACGGTTTTGTGATGCCCGCGGCGATCGACTTCGCCACCATCGTTGCCATCTCGCAGCGCACCGACGGCCGAATCCTAATCCACTCTGTCAACTACGACGAGCGCGTCGACAAGAGCATACCCGAGCTACTGGACGACGGCTTTGCCTCGTTGCGCGCAGGCCGCGATGTCCATTGGTCCGACTATCCCGCCGGCGTCCTGTGGGCCCTGCGCGAACATGGCGTGCCCATCGAAAATGGCTTCTCCATGACGATAGCCGGCAATGTTCCCCTGGGGGCCGGCCTCAGCTCGTCGGCCTCGATCGAGGTTGCCACCGCCATCGCTGTTCTCGGCACCACCAGCTTCGACCTGCATTTGACCAAGATTGCGCTTATTTGTCAGCACGCCGAGAATGCCTTCGTCGGCGCCAACTGCGGCATCATGGACCAGTTCGTCAGTTGCTTCGGCCAGCAGGACAACGCCGTCATGATCGACTGCCGCTGGCTGGAGTACACGCTGGCTCCCATTCCACGGACAGTCCGCATAGTCATCTGCAACACCATGGTGAAGCACACCGTTGCTCGCGGAGAATACAACAATCGCCGCGCGGAGATTGAACAGGGCACGGAGATCCTGCGCGCCCACCGGCCGGAAATCATGGCGCTGCGCGACGCCAATATGGCCGACCTTACCAAGTGGGGCAGCGAGATGCCCGCCAACGTGCTCAAGCGCTGCCGCCACGTCGTCACCGAAAATGCGCGCGTTCTGGCTGCCGCGGATGCCTTTCACTCTTCCAACCTCACCCACTTCGGCGAGTTGATGCGCCAAGCCCACATCAGCATGCGCGACGACTTCGAAGCGTCCTGCAAGGAGGTCGATATTATGGTCGCGCTGGCTGGCAAACAGCCTGGCTGCTACGGCGCGCGCATCACCGGCGGGGGCTTCGGTGGATGTACCGTCAATCTGGTCGCCGCCTCCCAGGTCGAGGCCTTCACCACTGCCATGCGCGCTGGCTACCTGGCAGCCACCGGCATCACCGCGGAGATCTACAACAGCCGCGCCTCCGACGGCGCCCGCGCCATTACGCTGTAGGTGGCGAGACTTCGCGGACCGATGGGGATTGAATCGAACGCATCGATCAAACGATGTGATTGATCTTTCCTGCCTGCGGGTGGATGATGGTACGCGATCACGATTTCCATCTTTCTTCGACGGGGCACATTCATGCGCACGGGCCTGTGGCGTATAGTTGCGGCGGTTCTATTTGCATCGGTTACCATCTCTTCCTCGAAACTCTCAGCCCAGAGCAGTGCGCCGTCCAGCGCGACACCGCCTGCACCGTCCAGTGCCGCCCCGGCAAACTCCAGCAGCGGAGCGAGTGCTGGTACGGGGGTAGCACCAGCCGATTCTGGGCAAATAAAGCAAGTCGGCGGCGG
>CAWERM010000142.1:0-4431 GCA_963810995.1 uncultured Acidobacteriaceae bacterium
CCACGTATTGCTTGCCGTCCCAGCTTCATGGCCGACTCGCGCGGCACATAGCCAACCCGGCTCTGTAGGTCGTGCAGCGCCATAATCAGGCTGCCCCGTTTCATCTTCCATTTATTCGCGATCAGCGTGATTTCGTCTTTGGGTTCTGCCGCGGCCTTGGGTGCCACTACCTTCACGGTGGTTGCAACATCGATTGGTGTGCTCATCGTTCCTCGTCCGCCGCTCGTTCCTGGCCTTGCGCCTCAGGGGAGGCCGCACCGACGCGGCGTACCTGTCGTGAAGTGTGACCATCGCGGATCAGAGAGCCACTTGCAGCTCACTCCCGCGATAAATCTCCTGCAACTCCAGGCGCCACCCCTGTTAGAAACAGCAAGCGACTGCGCAATACTTTATTCGCCACGAATACGCGTGTATGTGATGGCCGTCATACTTCCCATTTAAAGTTGTGTGTTACGGAATGCTCGGGAACCCGCAATATGCTGTGAAATTCACTGTGATTCACAGAGATACTGACCTCATTCGCCCGATTATCGGCCCTCGATCATCTCCCGCATCGACGCCGTTAATGCGCACCGTTTCCAGCCATCGCGCGATAACTGGCCAGCGCCGCCGGAAACGGCTCCAGCGCCCGCGCAAAGATGCCCAGGCTGTACGCAATCGTCAACCCGTAGTTCGTAATGGGGACCCCCACATGCCGGCATTGCAGGATGCGGCTCAGCATCTGCCGCCGGTTCCACATGCACGCTCCGCAATGGACCACCAACTTATAACTGGCCAGGTCTTCGGGGAAGTCGCGCCCCTGCACCGTTTCAAACTCCAGCTTTACCCCGCTGTATTGCGTCAGCCAGCGCGGAATCTTCACCCGCCCAATATCTTCGCCGATGGGATGGTGGCTGCATGCCTCGGCGATAAGCACCCGGTCCCCGCTGCGCAGCCGCTCGATGGCCAGCGTCCCTTCCACCTGCGCCGTTAGGTCGCCCTTGAAGCGCGCCATCAGGATGGAAAAGCTGGTCAGCGGCACATCGACCGGAGTGTCTGCAGCGACCTTCAGAAACGCCTGCGAGTCCGTCACCACCAGCTTCGGCGGCGTCTTCAACCGGTCCAGAGCACTCCTCAACTCGCGCTCCTTCACCACCATGCACAGCGCGTCCGTGTCCAGTAGGTCGCGAATGGCCTGAACCTGGGGCAGTATCAGCCGCCCCTTTGGCGCTTCCTTGTCGATCGGCACCACCAGCACAGCCAACTCTCCTGGTCCCACCAGATCGCCGACAATCGCCGGCGAATCGATAAAGTCCGCCGGTGCCAGCTCCAGCAGGGCCTCGCGCAGCTCCGGCAGCCCCACCCCTGTAACCGCCGAGGCCAGCACCACGTGCAGTTTGTTCGCGCGCAGCCGCTGCACCAGCTCCGCATCCGGAGCAGCCGCGTCCGTCTTATTGATGACAACCACGGCGGGCGTCAGCTGCTCCGCAAAATCCGCCAGCAGTCCTTCCTCGAACTCGCCCCACACACCCGGCTCGGCTACCAGTACGGCGATCTCCGTCCGCTGTAGCGCCTGCCGCGTCTTCTCTACCCGCAACGCCCCCAGCATTTCAGAAGCGCCCAACCCGCCCGCCTCGTCAATCCCCGCTGTATCGATGAACAGCACCGGCCCCAGCGGAAGCATCTCCATCGGCTTCTCCACCGGATCGGTCGTCGTTCCCGCTACATCGGAGACGATCGACACATGCTGCCGCGTAATCGCATTCAGCAGGCTCGATTTGCCCACGTTGCGCCGTCCGAAAAATCCGATGTGCAATCGCAATCCCTTGGGTGTGGTGCTCATGGCTGTGTCTCCTTTGCCGCGTCGTGCAATGGATCGTCCGCGCATAGCGTCGAGTTCTTCCGCACAGGAGAGCCCAGCCTACAGATCGCCTCCGGGCTGGTTGCCTCATCGAACTCCTCGCCGCTCATCCAACCCAACTCCACAACCACATCGCGCAGAGTCTTTCCCTGCTCGCGCGCCGTCCGCTCTGCCTCATCCGCGCGCTCATAGCCCAGCCTCGGAACCAGCTCCGTGGCCTCGGTCGTTGCATTCATCACATGCGCTCGGCAGCGTGCTTCGTCCGCTTCGATTCCATCCACGCAGAAGCGCCGCAGCACATCGTCGGCTCGCGTCAGCACGTCCAGGTTCTCCAGTAGGCAATATGCAATCAGCGGAAGAAACGCATTCAGCTCCAGGCTGCCGGCAGCGCACGCCGCGGCAATCACGCTATCGTTGCCCATGGCCAGCATAGCCGCCTGCGTCGCTGCCTCCGGGATCACTGGGTTTACCTTCCCCGGCATAATCGACGAGCCAGCCTGCCGCGCGGGCAGGCGAATCTCTCCCAACCCCGCGTCCGGACCTGACGATAGTAGTCGCAGGTCGGTACAAATCTTGATCAGCGAAACCGCATGCGCCTTCAGGATTCCAGAAACCTCCACGAAGACATCGGTGTTCTGCGTCGCATCCACCAGGTTCTCCGCGCGCGCAAATCCAATCCCGGTTAGCACGCGCAGTTGCTCTACCGCGCGGAAGATGAATTCGCGTGGCGCGGCCAGCCCGGTGCCGATGGCCGTTCCGCCCAGGTTCACCACCCGCAGCCGCTCTTCGCACTTATAGATCCGCCAACGGTCGCGGTTGATGGCCTCCGCATACGCGCTCATCTCTCGTCCCAGCGTGGTCAGTACAGCATCCTGATACTCCGTCCGCCCCACCTTTACCACATGAGCAAACCGCTTCTCCGCCCCCTGGAACGACTCCTGCAGCGCCACAACCTGCTTCTCCAACTCATGCAGCAGCCGGATCGCGGCCAACCGCAGCGCGGTCGGATACGTGTCATTAGTCGACTGGTGCAGATTGATGTCATCCAGCGGCGACACACGCGCGTAATCTCCATGCGGCAGGCCAAGAATCTCCAGCGCGCGGTTGGCCAGCACCTCGTTGACGTTCATGTTGGTGCTTGTACCCGCGCCACCCTGCAGTGCGTCCACCACAATCTCACCCGACAGCAGCCCCTCACTCAGTTCGCGGCAGGCCTGCTCGATCGCATCCGCCTTGGCCTCATCCCCCGCCCACGCACCCAGTGCGCGATTGGTCATCGTACAGGCCAGCTTCACCTCGCCGTAGGCTAACGCCAACGCCGGATGCACCACACGTCTGGCCAGGGGAAAGTTCTCCAGCGCCCGCGCCGTGTGGATTCCGTACCGCGCCTCCACAGGTAGCGCGCGCTTGCCGAGGTGGTCTTCTTCGATGCGTTCGCGCTGGCTCATGCTCTGTTCTCCTACCCAATTCCGCACTCACTATTCTGCGCCATCCGGCAATCTTCCGCTGTGACCGCCGTCTCAGCAAACACCCTTTCATCGCCATAACATAGAAGACGGAGCACTTGCCATGACCGCCATCGAAGCCATGCAGCAGCGCCGCAGCATTCGCAGCTATACACCCCAGCCGGTCGACCGCGCCACCATTGAAGAGATCGTCGACTGTGCGCGCCTTGCACCCACCGCCATGAACGACCAGCCCTGGGAGTTCGTCGTCATCACGGAAAAGTCCTCACTCGCCCACATTCCGCGGCTCCTGGGCCACGCTGAGTTCATCGCCAACGCCGCCTTCTGCGTCCTCGTACTAGCGCGACCCTCCAGCTGCGCGGTCGAAGACTGCTGCGCCGCAACGGAAAACCTGTTGCTAGCGGCCTGTGCGCATGGCCTTGGCGCCTGCTGGGTCGCCGGTGCTCCGCAACCCTACGCTCCGACCGTGGCCAAAGCCTTCAGCGCGCCAGAGAACCTTACTCTCATCAGCATCGTCTCCGTTGGCCATCCCGCCGAGTCGCCCGTCGTCGAAAAGCGCCCCCTCGCCGACGTTCTCCACTGGGAGCGCTTCTGAATCACTGAAGCTCCGCTTCCGTCTCCTTGTGACCCATGTCACCGCGCGAGCTTGCGCACTCGTGTTAATCCTTAATCAGCGTTGCTTGGGGCCATAGAAGCGCGCTTGCAGCCGCGAGACAATCCCGTGACTGGCCTGCCGCAGTGGCGGGCGGCGCAGCACCGTCCAACCGTGCTGAGGAGCTTCGATGACAGCAATCGCCGAACAGGCCACCTACATCAACGACCAGGCAATCTTCGATTGCCTCAGCCGAACAGCCCAGCCTGAACCTGCACGCGTCCGCGACCTCTTCACCAAAGCGAAGGAGATGCAGGGCCTCACCTTCGATGAGGTCGCGACCCTCATCGCCCTCCAGGACCCCGAGCTGACCGCCGAGCTTTTTGCCACCGCGCGCGCCGTCAAGGAAGAGATTTACGGCTCACGCCTGGTCATGTTCGCCCCGCTCTACATCAGCAACCGCTGCACTAACGAGTGCGAATACTGCGCCTACCGCGCCAGCAACCGCGAGCTGCATCGCATCACGCTCACCC
>CAWERM010000143.1:0-11200 GCA_963810995.1 uncultured Acidobacteriaceae bacterium
CTGAGCGAACTCGACCTGTTCACCTTGGCCGTACCTGTACTTCCCATGGATCGAAAGGTAGCTGAAATCTACGCGAAGATTCGTCTTGATCTTCAGCAGCGCGGACAGATCATCGGCGCAAACGACCTCTGGATCGCCGCCCACTGTATGCAACTCGGCCTTACCCTTATCACCAACAATGAACGCGAATTCAGCCGCATCCCCAATCTGACGATTGAGAACTGGACCCACTGACCTTGACCACCTCCACCCGCACATCCCGCACTCTTCTGCCGCTCGCCTGCATCCTGCTCTGCGCCGCGTCTGCCTTCGCCGCGTCCATCACCGGCACGGTCACCGACCGCACAACCGGCAAGCCCTCGCCGGGCGACACCATCGCCGTCATCAACACCGCGCAGAGCATGGATGAGCTCACCAAGGTCACCAGTGACGCGCAGGGACGCTTCCAGGCCACCGCGCCCGACGGCGGGCAGATTCTCCTCCACGTCACCCATCATGGCGCGGAGTACTTCAAAACCGTTCCGCCCGGCACCAGCTCTGTCGAGATCGATGTCTACGACTCCGCCGCCAAGATCGACGGCATCACCGGCGAGGCCCTCGTGCTGCGCGCGGAGACCGACACCAGTGGCAAGCTGCTGAACCTTGCGGAGAACTTTTTTATCCAGAACGCTTCCACGCCGCCACGCACTGAGTACGGCGGCAATACCTTCGACTTCTTCCTTCCCAAGGGCGCAATCATCATGCAGACCCTGGCCAGCTCGCCCGGCGGTCTGCCCACCAATACCGAGGTCAAGACCTTGGACGCAGCCAGCGGACACTATGCCTTCACCTTTCCCGTGCGACCCGGTGAGACCCGCTTCCAGGTGGTCTACACCCTGCCCTACAACGGTAAGCAGGCGTTTTCGTTGAAGCTTTCGGTGCCCACCAGCGATGTCGCCGTCATGCTGCCCAAAGTCCATGCAGTTCCAGGGTTCGTCGCAGTTCCAGCCGCTCAACCAGGACCCCAATGCGCAGAGCTACGACGACCATGATCCACTCGCTGCGCAGCCGGTGCAGTTTTCCATCGCAGGCTCCGGCCAGTTGCCGCAGGAGCAGCAGGACGCGCAGGGTGCAGCGCAAGGCGGCGGCCAGCAGCAACAGCCAACGGCACCAGGCCCGGTGGCGGTCTGGGCGCGCCCGACGACCCCAATGGCACAAACGATCCCTGGGCGAAGTACAAGTGGCTGATCCTGGGTACGCTGGGTCTGGCCCTTGTAGTGGGCGCAGGTGTCATGCTCAAAGCCGGCCAACCCGCTCTGCTGCCGGTGCGTTTGCCGGCGCGGTCCCCTCTGCGGAAGCGGCATCGCTGCTCGCCGCACCGAGCGGGTTCTATCCTGTAGCCGCGACAGCCCCGGTTGCAGCCACTGGGCCGGGTGTGCTGCTGCACGCGCTCAGGGACGAGCTGTTTGTGCTGGAGACGGACCGGCTTGCAGGTCGCCTGAGCGAGGCCGAATACGCAGCGCACAAGGCTGCCTTCGACGTGGTGCTGCGCCGCGCCATCAGCCGATCCCAAGCCCCGCCTGTCGAGTAAGATCATTTCGTCTACTATCGACTCATGAACACCCTACTCCGCGCGCTGCGTCTGCTCTCCATCGTCGTATGGGTTGGCGGGCTTATCTTTTTCGCCTTCGTCGAAGCCCCCACCGCCTTCGACGTGATGGGCACCAACCGCCAGTTTGCCCTGCTCATCGACGGCAGTATCACCGCGCTCAACCGGCTGGGCCACGCCGCCGGCCTCCTCTTTCTCATCGCCAGCCTCATGCTATGGCTCCGCTCCTCGTCGCGTTCACGCAGGATTCTTCTCGCACAGATCCTGCTCGTCGTTCTCATGATCGCCGCAACACTGTACGTGCAGGCCGGCATCATTCCCGCCATGCAACGCGACCGCGCCGCCGCCGGTGGAGACATCGCCGCCGTCCCTGCCGGCAACCCCACACGCATCGACTTCGACCGCCTGCACGCCCTCTCTGAGAAGTTCGAAGGCTCCGCGCTCTTCCTCGGACTCGGCGTCATTCTGCTGATGGCCGCGGAGCCATCCGGCGATCGCCCGGACCAACGCGGGTAGAATCGTGAGAGACATGAAAACTGGAATCATCGGTCTGCCGCAGGTCGGCAAGACCTCGCTCTTCAAGATCCTCACCAAGGCCAAGACGGACAGCTTTGGCCACTCGCGCGAGGCGCACATCGGCATCGCCAAGGTCCCCGACGCACCGTCTGGACAAGCTCGCCGCGCTGGCCGGAACCCGCAAAACCGTCTACGCCACGGTGGAGTATGCCGACCTCGCCGCCATCGGCGAAGAGGCGCTCAAGGAGACCTCGTTCCTCACCAGCCTGCGCAATGTGGATGCCATCATCCACGTTCTGCGCGCCTTCGACGACGACACCATTCCCCACGTCGGGCCCATCGACCCTCTGCGCGACCTCGGCAATGTCGAGATCGACCTCATCGTCAGCGACCTCGGCCAGATTGATAAGCGGCTGGAGCGCGTCGCCAAGGACATGAAGAAGCAGAAGACCGCCGACCTGGAGCGCGAGCACGCTCTCCTTTTGCGTTGCAAGGAGCAGACCGAGGCGGAGAAACCTCTGCGCGAGATGGAGCTGACCGCCGACGAGAAGAAGCTAGTTCGCGGTTTCATGTTCCTCTCCCAGAAGCCAATCCTCTACGTCCTCAATATCTCCGAGAGCACAACGCTGGGCGCGGACGTGGAAGCCGCGGTCGCGAAGTATGGCCTGGCCGAAGCGGCCATGCGCCCCAACTCCGGCGCAACCGCCATCTGCGGCAAAGTCGAGGCAGAACTGGCCGAGATGGAAGATGACGAAGCCGCAGAGTTCCTGGAAGGCTACGGCCTCACTGAGAGCGGCCTGGTGCGCCTCATCCGCAAGAGCTACGAACTGCTTGGCCTCGCCAGCTTCTTCACCGTGGGAGAGCCGGAGACGCGCGCCTGGACCATCCCCGTCAACTGCCGCGCGCAGGAGGCCGCCGGGGCCATCCACTCCGATCTGGAAAAGCACTTCATCCGCGCCGAAACCATCCACTGGGACACCTTGCTTGCCGCCGGCTCCGAGGCCGCCGCGCGCGCCGCCGGTACCCTTCGGCTCGAGGGCAAAGACTATCCCGTCAAAGATGGCGACGTGCTCAACATTCGCCATAGCGGATAGCCACGCGATGAACATCACAGCCATCTCCGCGCCGCGCTTCTGGCTGGCCCTCGCGCTCGGCCTCTTCGCCGGGCTGGCAGACTACCTCGGCGGATTCCTGCTAGTCCTGCGTTCACCTTCCGCCCGCGCGCTGCGCTACTTCGTCGCCCTGGGCGCGGGTTTCATGCTCTCCGCCGCTCTGCTGGAGATGCTGCCCGAGGCATTCAAGTTGAACGTCAGCGCCAGCTGGACGGCGGCGCTCATCCTTATCGGCTACTGTGTGGTGCATCTGCTGGAACACACTCTGGTTCCACACTTCCACTTCGGCGAAGAGACCCACGCACACGAATTTCTTTCCACCAAGAGCAGCTACTCCGTTCTGCTCGGCCTGGCCACGCATACGTTCTTCGACGGTGTCGCCATCGGCTCCGGATTCGTCATCTCCGCATGGCTTGGCTGGGTACTCTTCATCGCCATCTTCCTGCACAAGATTCCCGAAGGCTTCACCGTGGCCTCGGTCATGCTCGCCGGCGGACAGGGCCGTCGCGCCGCGCTCAACTCCGCGCTCTTCCTTGGCGCAACCACCGTAATCGGTGTGCTCGCCATCAACCTCGAACCGGGATGGGTCAAGGCCGGGCTGCCACTGTCGGCGGGAGTCACCATCTACGTCGCCGCCACCGACCTCGTCCCCGAGGTCAACCGCGAGCCCGGAGTGCGCATGGCCCTGGTCTTCTTCGCCGGCGTCGCCCTCTTCTTTCTGCTGAGGTTGTTGGGGCCGGGATAGAGTATGATTGCGTCGCATTGGCGGGAGCTTCTATGCAACGCATGAAAACGACTTTAGCTCTGTTGAGTATGCTTTATGCCTTTGGTTCATTAGTCTGTGCTCAAACCGCATCCGGTAATCACAAGGTTAAAGATCACCCCTGCTGTTGCCATCTCAATTGCGTCAGTAACAGACAAACAAGAATCTGGCGCGGGGCTCAGAATATTGGTGTCTATTACAAATAACACTAAGAAATATTTAGTTCATCGGTACGCTATTCAGAGAAGCCCAGTAAAGATTGAAATTCATGGTGCATCCGGAACTGCTCCAATAGAGACCGAGATCGGGTGTAAGCGGCACATGTCCACTGAGTGTGGACCAAACGTAAACTTAGGTGGCCAGCTCAATATATGGGCTCTCATTGCCAATCCGGGGCATACTATATCTTTTTACTACGACATTGCAAGAGAGTATACGCTCGATAGCTCCGATACCTATACAATTGACGCAGTTGCAAACGACTTTGTACTGGTTGATGCTCCCCAAAACGTCATAGATGAACCTTCAGTTGCAGCACGTTCTTTAGGTTTAACCAACTACGAGCATTACAACTACACCAAGATAGACCCCTTTTACTCTAACTCTATCACCGTTCAAGTATCCCACTAACTGTACTTAGTCAAAATGTTGCGACATATCTACTGCAGTACTTGCAGCGTAACAACCGCCGTATGCAGCAGCGCATTGCCCGTTGGCCCGGTCGCAGTCCCTGTCACGGTAATGTGGTAAGTCGTCGATTGGATCGCCGCATTGTCCATGTTGACGCGATTGCCACAGCCTGTCGCCAGCGTTGCCAGCAGTAAACAGAACGCACCCGCCACGAATCCCAACATCCACTTGCGTCGTCGCGCAAACGCCATCACCGGCAGCAGAAGAATTGCAAGCACGCCTTCCCCGAAGCATCCCAACTTCCCGGTCGCGTCTTTCTCTCCAACGCGCCGAGTGGCAACGGCGTCTGGATCATTACCGTAAAGCTGCTCACCGCGCCGCCCGGCGGAATGTACGACGGGCTGATCGACGCGGTCGAACTCGTCGGCACTCCCTGCACCGCCAGAGTGATTGGGCTTGCCATCGCCGCGCCCACCATCACAACCGAGAAGCTGTACGTCGCCGCGCTGCCAGCTGGAATGCTCTGCGTGGTCGCGCCAGTCGCCGTCATCGTGAAATCCGAGGCCGTGCCCACCGCAAGCTCCGCCGTCGCCGAGCTGCTGGGCAGAAAGTTCTCATCGCCGGAATAGGATACGTTTAAGCTGTGTACTCCCAGTCCGAGCACGCTGGTGGTGAACGTCGCCCCGCCTGCCGTCAACGGAACCACAGCCAACGTAGTGCTTCCATCCATCAACGTCACCTTGCCGGTGGGCACGCCGCTTGTGGTGCTTGTCGCCTGCACCGTCAGCGTCACCGGCAGCCCCAATCCAGGCTCGCTGCTCGATGCCGTCAGCCCGATCAGCGACGCCGCCTGCGCAATGCTGACACCGGCCGCCGGCGTCACACTCAACGAATAGTTTCCCGCCGCGCTTCCCGTCAATGTCGCCGCAATCGGATAAACGCCCGCCGGCGACAAGCTCGTCGCGCTCGAACTGTAAACCGCCGCAACCTTGCCCGCATCCTGCGCCAGTACTCCGTTCAGTGTCCCGCTCAGCGCCGGAATGGCTTGTCCATATAGGATGGCCGTGGAATTTGCCGCAGCCGTAATCGCCAACGGCGACACCGTCATCGTCAACACGGCCGACTGTGCCGCGGAGTGCGCTGCATCGCCCGCATACGTCGCGCTCAGGCTGTGCGCTCCGGCAACCAGCGTGGAAGTGTTGAAGCTCGCCGCATCGGAGATCAACCCCGACGTGCCCAGCGCAATCTGCGTTCCGCCGCTGCTCTCCAGGAATGTAACGCTTCCGGTTGCATTCGTCGATGTCGCCAGTGTTGCCGTTACCGATCCGCTGCCATAGGCCACCACCGACGGCCCGCTCAGCGTCAGCACGCCCGGCGGTGTCGCTCCTAGTCCTGCAATCGTATGAATGTCCGGCACGGTCTGCGCGTCGAGCTGGCGCACCCGCTGGTTGGCTGTATCCGCAAACGTCACCAACCCCGCCGGAGAAACCGCAACCGACTGCGGCGAGTCCAGGCTGGCCGCCACCGCCGCTGCATTGTCTCCCACAAACGCCTCGGTCCCCTGCCCCGCAACCGTCGTTATCACTCCCGTAATCGAGATGCGCCGGATGCGATGGTTCGCGCTGTCCGCAAAATATAGGTTCCCCGCCGCATCCATCGTCAACCCGCGCGGCAGGGCGAGCCCCGCCGCCGTCGCCGCACCGTTATCGCCGCCAAACACCTGCACGTTGCCGCCTGCAACTCCCGTACCTGCTACTGTGGAGATCAACCCGGTCGCCGCGCTCACCTCGCGCACACGCCCATTGTGCGTGTCCGCAATGTACAGGTTTCCTGCCGCATCCATCGCCAGTCCATTGGGCGAGTCGAGATTCGCCGCCGTTGCCGCGCCTCCATCTCCCGCGTAACCCTCTACACCGTTGCCCGCAACCGTCGCAATCGCACCCGTCGCAGCCGCAATCCGGCGCACACGGTGGTTCTCACTGTCCGCGAAAAACAAATCGCCATCCGCATCCAGCGCCAGCGCTGTAGGTAAATCAAGCCTCGCCGCCGTGGCCACCCCGCCATCGCCGGTGAAGCCCGCAACGCCCGTACCGGCAATCGTCGCAATCACACCGGTCGCCACCGCAACCTCGCGCACACGCTGGTTGTGGCTATCCGCAATGTAAATGTCTCCCGCTGCATCCACCGCAATCCCCGCGGGTGAGTCGAGCTCTGCTACAGTGGCCGCACCGTTATCGCCGGAAAAGCCTTGCACTCCGTTGCCCGCAACCGTCGTAATAATTCCGGCTGGCGTCACCTTGCGCACCACGTGGTTGCCTATCTCGGCAAAATAAAGATTGCCCTGCGCATCGAAGGCGACAGCCGAGGGAAGCAGTAGTGGTAGCGTTGTAGCCTGGGTCTGCGCCCGCGCCGTAGTTGTTAGTAGCCCAATCGCCGCGCAAACCACCCACCCCAACCCCACGCACACACGCGCCGTCCTACCCCACCTATCGGCAAAGGGTCGTACTGCTGCGCGCTCTGGGTTGGTACTGCTCGGCTTCCCCATTCGCTTGGCTCGGATTTATGCACGTTCTGGCGCGGCCTGCTACACCGTCTTCGCTCGTATCTCGTTCCGGTCGCGGCGATACGCCTGCGCTCTGAGCCTAGCACGCGACACATCCCATGCCCACTTCTTTCAGCAGCCTTTGCACCCACACTTTGCTCGATGGTAGGCTGCTCAAGGAGTCGCGGTGCGCTCGTCGGATCTCTCTGTAATCTTGAAATCCGTCCCTGGCCCGCCGCAACACAACCGAAATCCACGGAGGAACAATGCCAAGGTACTGTCTTACGTTCGACCTACAGAACGACCCCAAGAAGATCGCCGAGTATAAGCGCCGCCACGAAAAAATCTGGCCGGAGGTACGCGACAGCCTCTTCGACGCCGGCATCCTGGCCATGGAGATCTACCTCTCCGGTACGCGTCTGTTCATGATTATGGACGTCAACGACAGCTTCTCCCTGGATAAGAAGGCCGAAATGGACCGCGCCAACCCCAAGGTGCAGGAGTGGGAGGCATCGATGGCGGAGTTCCAGGACGTGCCCGAAGGCGCAGACCCTGTCCGCCGCTGGACGCTGATGGACAAGGTCTTCGACCTCTCCAAGCAGTAAGCGGAGGACCGGCTCCCCATAGAGAGGCACGATGATCCTGACCCCGCTCGACTGGCTGGTGATCGCCGCATACTTCGCCGTCAACCTCGCCATCGGCTTCTTCTACATGAAGCGCGCCTCGGGAGACATCGGCGAGTTCTTCCTCTCCGGGCGAAACGTCTCCTGGTGGCTGGCCGGCACGTCGATGGTGGCCACCACCTTCGCCGCCGACACGCCACTGGTCGTCACCGGCCTCATCTACGCCCAGGGAATCGCCGGCAACTGGCTCTGGTGGTCGTTCCTGCTTTCGGGAATGCTCACCGTCTTCTTCTTCGCCCCGTTGTGGCGGCGCGCCCGTGTCCTTACAGACATGGAGTTCGCAGAGCTGCGCTACTCCGGTCCACCCGCCACCTTCCTCCGCGGATTCCGCGCCACCTACCTCGCCTTCCCCGTCAACACCATCATCCTGGGATGGGTCAACCTGGCCATGGCGAAGATTCTCGCCCTCACCCTCGGCCTCACCACCACACGCCAGCAGCTCACCGGAGTCTTCTGCTGCCTCGTCCTCACCCTTGCCTACAACGCCGTATCCGGCCTATGGGCCGTCCTTTGGACAGACCTCGTCCAATTCGTCCTCAAGATGTCCATGGTCATCCTGCTGGCGTACTTCGCCGTTCACGCAGTCGGCGGAATGCACTCGCTCGCCGCGCACATTCATGCCTTCGACACCGCGCACTCCACCGCCGCCGCCCCGCGCGATACCCTGGCCTTTATCCCATCGTCTGCCTCGCCCTTCTTCCTCAGCTTCCTCGTCCTTCTCTCGCTCAACTGGTGGGCAAGCTGGTATCCAGGAGCAGAGCCCGGCGGCGGAGGATACATCGCGCAACGTATCTTTTCCGCCAAAAACGAGAAGCACTCCCTCGGCGCAACCCTCTGGTTCAACATCGCCCACTACGCGCTCCGCCCCTGGCCATGGATTCTCACCGCTCTCGTCGCGCTCGTCCTTCTACCCAATCCCACCCCCGCGCAGGGCGGAATGGAAGGGGCCTATGTCTGGGTCATGGTCCACTATCTTCCCCCCAGCCTGCGCGGCCTCATGCTCGCCGGATTCGCCGCTGCCTACATGTCCACCGTCGGCACCCACCTCAACCTCGGCGCGTCCTACATGATCAACGACCTCTACAAGCGCTTCTTCGCGCCGGACAGGTCGGAACGCCACTACGTCTCCGCCTCCCGCATCGCCACCATACTCGTCGCACTTTTGAGTGCGACCGCGACAGGCTACATGCTCACCCACGGAGCCTCCATCGCCACCGCCTGGAAGTTCCTGCTATCGCTTGGCGCGGGCGCCGGCCTGGTCTTCATCCTCCGCTGGTACTGGTGGCGCATCAACGCATGGAGCGAGATCGCCGCCATGACCGCCGCCGCCACCATCTCTCTCACCCTGGAGAGCGGCTGGGGAATGCCCATCGTCCGCGCACTGCACCGCCTCGATCCCGCGCTCGCCCTCGCGCCCCTCAATCAGGACGACCCGCACGCCTTCGCATGGCTCATGTTGACGACCACCGTACTCACCACCGCCATCTGGCTCGCCGTCACCCTCGCCACCCAGCCCGAGACCGAGGCTACCTTGCAGGCCTTCTACGACCGCGTGCGTCCGGCGGCGCTGGGCTGGCGCCGCTTCGCGCAGGTGGATTCCGGCGCCCAGGTGGATCGCACGCTTGCCTACAACTTCTTCCACTGGATACTCGGCTTCACCCTGGTCTACGCCATGCTCTTCGGCGTCGGCGACCTGCTCTTCGATCGCATCGCTCCTGGCTGCGGGCTGCTGGCGCTCAGCGCCGCCTGCCTCGCCGTGCTCTTCTATAGCCTCAACCGCCGTGGCTGGAGTGTCTGGAGATAATTCAGATCACCGGATGAAACGTCACCAGGCACGCCACAAAGACCACACCAAACAGGATCAGCATCAGCGGCCACCACCTATCCACCCAGGACTCCCGTTCCGTCGCCAAACTCATCGCAATCTCCTCCCCTGCACTCCTCTCGATCTTAACCGAGAAACAACGGCGCATTCAATCGCGATGTTTAAATCTGGGTATGCGCAGCCCCTACGCGCAGCGCCGCATCTCCGGCACTGCGTTAACCCTCTGGCCGAACTGCTCCGCCTCGTACCGCCCAGGGAATTCGATCTCGTCCCCGTGGGTTAGCCGTTCTACCATCTCTTCCGCCAGGCTGTGTGTGGTGATGGCCTCGAAGGCGCTCTGCAAATGTCCGCAGTTGATCGTGTACCAACTCAGTGTATCGCTCGTGGACGTTGCTACAAACGTGACTCCGCGCAGTTCGCCGCTGTACTTTCCTTCAGGAATCAGCGAGGGTATTGCATGCAATTTGTATAGGGCTGCCATGAATGTTGCTCCGCTTGGCTTCAGGCGTGCGTTGTGGTTGCCTCGATCCGTTCTTGAGGGGAGTCTTCAGCTTATCGGCAGAAGAAAATATTATTCCGTGACATGCGTCACACCGCAGTACAAATCCCACCCAGAGTGCCCCAGTTCCGGTGCATTCGTAACGCGATTGTTATTTCTGTCCGCGCACACACGCTGCCGCTGGTCGCCTTATAGGTAGATCGGCTCCAGCTTGTTGACCACATACGCGCCGCAGCGCTTGTAGTCCGCCATAGGCCCCAGCCGAGCTATGTCCAGATCGACGCATATCCATCCCTTGTACCCCATCCCTTTCAGGATGCGGTGGCAGCCGGGGAAATCCACCTCGCCGTCGCCCAGGTCGTAGATGTTCTGGATGAATCCGCCGCCGCCCGCGGGCCTCGCCGCCGCCACCGTACCACTGGCTGGCGCACCCGCCGCCGGAGCTACAGCCGGTGCAGGCGCAGGAGTGGCAGCCGGCAGCTTGGCGTCTTTGTAATCGAGAAATTTAATGCGGCTCTTGTACTTATCGATCATCCCAACCACGTCGCATCCCGCCAAATGCGAGATGCGCTGTGTCCGGCGAAAATCCGAAGAGCTTCGGATCTACCAGCGACATGAAGCGATCGATCTCTTCCCTCGTCTGCACCATCTGTCCCAGGTGGTTGTGCAACCCGGCGGTGAATCCCATCGTCCTTGCCAGCTCACCAATCTCGTTGCAGCGCTTGCACATCTCCTCGAACGCTCCCGGCGCCTCCGTCCCCTGCCGGCCGCGGCTGGGCGAGAAGACCACCAGATGGTTTGCGCCAAAATCCGCCAGAAATTTCATGGCGTCGCGCGCGTTGTCCAGCGTCTGCTGGCGCATCGCCGGATCCACCGAAAGGTTGTTCCACGAAATGGTCACCGCGTTAAGATTTCGCTTGGATAGCTCCGTCTGCAGTTGCGCAGCCGTCAACCCATACTTGTTCAGAAATCCCGGAAACCCGGTCAGACGGATTCCAGGAAACCCCGTGTCCTGCATCACGTCCATAATGTCCGTGAACTT
>CAWERM010000144.1:0-4268 GCA_963810995.1 uncultured Acidobacteriaceae bacterium
TTTACATCTGCTCAACCATCGTATTGCTCAATGCTTCCTGTCACTACCTCCGGAAGCGGTGCGCGCCCACCATCGTCCGCCGCATCGGCCTGCGCTCTCACCCGTACCACGCGGCTGAAGTTCCCGATGAACCCCGGCGCAAGCACAAATGACACGCGCTCCACCGGGACCCGCGCCGGAACCATGAACGTCTCCACCGTCTCGCGCGCCTTCGTCACCACCGAACTCGTCTCCGCCACCGTGGTGTAGACGCTCTGTGCCTCGCGGCTGGGCGGCACCGTCGCCCCCATCACCATCGCCGGTACAAAGTGTGTGGAAGCTGCCCCAGAAGCAGGAGAAATATGCAGTTCCACATGCAGGAACTTGAACGTCGACTCCGTCAAAGAAATCGTAGTATCGCGCGACAGCCGCTGCGAAGTCAGATCGAAGAGCGTAAACGTCCCCAGCGCCGTAGCCTTCCCGCTCAACGTATCCGCTCCGCTAACTGTCGCCCTAGCGATGAAATCATGCGCCGCTGGGTCGAGATTCAGCGTCACGCTGGTATATGCGCGCGCAGGCATCTCCAGATCGAAGACAATCTGTGCGCCTTCCTTGCTCGCGCCCGTCCCCGTACCCAGATTCAGCACGCGCGCCGTCTCGGTCTCCTCGCTCGCCGCCTCGCTCAACGTAATCGCGTAAGGAACCTCATTCATCACAGCACCCGCCTCTTGCGCCGGAAAAATGCGCACATCCGACAGCGACGGAGCGGCATGAGAAAAAATCTGTGCGTCCAGCACGGCACACGCCTGCCCAGCTCCCGCAGCCACGCGGATCGCGCGCTCGTACCGCATGGTCCCCGGTTCCGCCGCCGGTGGCTCATTCGCAACCGCAACCTGCCACAGCAGCACCGCCAGCAACGCCGCACTCCTCATCGCCCACCCCTGTAGCCCGCTGCCTGCGTCGAATCGTTCCCGTCTGCCATGGCAACAACTGTAGAGCATTTCTCCGGTTTCTACACGCTGGCAAGACCCGCGAATGCCGTTTTTCTTGACAAAAAACGACGCGAGCAGATCAGCTTCGATACACAGTACCAGGAGACATACTCAACGCCTCAACCGCAGCCGGGTCACGCAATTCATACAGGCAGATGCACGCGCCAGTGGCGCTCGTGTGCTGCGCCTGATACTCTACTCGGCAATCGTGACGCCGCCCTCCAAGCCGATGCGCGTTCTGGTCATCGACGACGACCCCATGAGCCGTGATCTGCTCTCAGTATTGCTGCAGGCCGAAGGCTACGAGGTGGAATGCGCGGAATCCGGCGAGGATGCCGTCACCCAGATCCACCACTCCGCTACCGCACCCGGCCTCGTGCTCGCGGACGCGCAGATGCCAGGCCTTACGGGCGCCCGGCTGGCCGGCGAGCTCCGCCGCATCTGCCCCCCGGAGACCCTCCTGCTGGCAATGAGCGGAAGCCAACCACCCCAGCAAGTCATCGCGCGCTTCGACGGATTTCTACTGAAGCCCTTCACCATGGAGCAGATCGCAGCCGCTTTGGAGGTGCGTCATCCTCCCTCCAACGAACCCAAATCTCCACCCACGCGGGAGCGATGGACCATCGTCCGGGGCTCCGCCGGACGATCGCCGTCCAACCCAAGGTTGGTCTCCATCTCCGCCAGTTCTGCGCCGCAGACCGCCGCATCAGCGCCGCAAACCGAATCCAGGCAGCACGCGCACCGGCAACCGCTTCAGCCTGCATCCACGGAACCTGTCCCCGTATTGAATGAGGAGGTCTATCAAAAGCTAGCCGCTTCCATGCCCGAGCCGCAGCTCCGCGAGATGTATGCCATGTGTCTGAGCGATGTGCGCACACGCATCGCCTCCCTGCGCCGTCTTGCCGAAGCGCGCGATGGCGTGGCCTTTGTGCGCGAGGCGCATTCCATTAAAGGAGGCTGCGGAATGCTGGGAGCGGCCGAGCTGCACCGCTTGGCTGGCGAATTGGAGGCAAACGGACTCCAGACCCCCGCAGTCCAGGGTCTGCAGGTGGTTAACTCTCTTGATGAGTTGACAAACGCATGCGACCGGCTTGAGCGTATTCTTGGGTCACGCGCTTGAGCTTGAGCGAAACAAGAGTAGGTGTACCCGGAGGCAAATCCTTCAAGTGGCTTTTCCCTCAAAAATGCCACTCTGAGTACTCATCGCTATGGCACTGTTACTCTGGTTCCGCTTTAATATTTCCCGGTTGAGCTGTGCGAGGTCACGCCAATGACTGCAAAAGCTGAAAAGAACGGTCCGTCCACAAGCCCCTATTCTCCGCCCCCTCCTGCCCTGGCAAACATCCGGATCGTCGTTGCCGACGACCATCCCGTGGTCCGCTTCGGCGTCCGCAACATGCTGATGAGCGAGCCGGGCTTTGAAGTGGTCGGTGAGGCGGAGGACGGCGACGACGCCATCACCCAGACCCTCGAACTCGAGCCGGACATCCTTCTGCTCGACCTTCTGATGCCTCGGCTTCCAGGCCTCGAAGCCATGCGGGCCATCATGACCAAATCGCCGCGCGTCAAGATCGTGCTGCTCACCAGCACCATCACGCAGCATCAGATCATCGAGGCGCTGCAGATCGGCGCACGCGGAATTGTCCTGAAAGACTCCGTCGCGGGACACCTCTCGCAGGCGCTGCGAGCAGTGCTGGGTGGCGATTACTGGATCGGCGGCGAACGCGTCGCAAATCTGGTGAAAGCGCTACAGCAACTGATGGCCCAGGCGGCGGCAGCTCCCGATCGCAAGACCTACGGCCTCACTCCGAGGGAGTCGAGGTTGTCGCCTGTATCGTCGAAGGCTGTAGCAACCGCGATATTGCAAAGCAGTTCAATATCAGCGAGGAGACGGTGAAGCGCCACCTCTCCAACGTCTTCGACAAGACCGGCGTCTCCACCCGCCTCGAACTTGCTCTCTTCACCATCGCCCACAAACTGGTCGAACTCTAGCAACCAGTCCAGGACGTTGTCATTCTGGGCCACTTTTGGCCCAGAATCTCCGTAGTTGTTTTGCTTAAGGGCACGGCTTCAGCCGTGCCAAACAATGTCAATCCACCAATCGGCTTTAGCCGCTGAGGGCAAACTGGATGCCGCATATCAGGCTTCTTAGATATGGGAGGATGTAGCGCTCACAGGCCGCTTCGGTAGAATCGAATCATGGGCCAAGAAGTCGCAACCACTCACAACCAAGTCTCTGCACAGGACCACACCCTCTACGACCTGCTCGTCATCGGCTCCGGTCCCACCGGAATGGCTTGCGCCATCGAGGCCCTGCGCCGAGGATTCAACGCTCTACTGGTCGACAAGGGATGCCTCTGCAACTCGCTCTTCCACTATCCCGAGCACATGACCTTCTTCACCACGCCGGAACTGTTGGAGATCGGCGATATGCCCTTCTCCACGCCCAACCAGAAGCCCACCCGCGTTGAAGCGCTGGAGTACTACCGCAAGGTGGCCGAGCACTATTCGCTCAACGTGCGTCCCTACCAAACGGTGCAGAGCGTCACCGGCGCTGACGGCGATTTTACCGTTCATACTTCAGACCGCTTCGGCCGCCCCATCCAGCACCGCGCCCGCAAACTGGTCCTTGCCACCGGCTACTATGACCTGCCCAACCTGCTCGGCATCCCCGGCGAAGAGCTCAGCAAGGTGCAGCACTACTACAACGATCCCCACCCCTTCTTTGGCCTCGATGTCGCCGTCATCGGCGGCAAAAACTCCGCCGCCATCGCCGCCCTCGAACTATGGCGTCACGGTGCGCGCGTCACCCTCATCCATCGCAACCCCGAGATGCACAAGAATGTGAAGTATTGGATCCTGCCCGACATCGTCAACCGTATCAAGGACGGCGCCATCACGGCCTACTTCTCCTCCACCGTCACGCGCATCACCGAGGACGAGGTCATCCTGGCCACTCCCCTCGGCAGCCTCACCCTCGCCAACGACTTCGTCTTCGCGCTCACCGGCTACCACCCCGACTTCAGCTTCCTGGAGCAGCTCGGCATCCGCTTCGATGAGGCCAACGACCGCTGCCCTGTCTGCGACCCCGCAACGCTGGAATCCAACGTCCCAGGCATCTACCTCGCCGGAGTCATCCTCGGCGGCCGCCGCACCAACGAGATATTCATCGAGAACGGCCGCTTCCACGGCAAACTCATCGCCGAAGACCTCGTACGCAAGTTGCCACACCCACGCTGACACACAACTGCTGTCGTTCGAGCAATACGTAAACTGAAGCTGTAGCAACAAGACATA
>CAWERM010000145.1:0-6617 GCA_963810995.1 uncultured Acidobacteriaceae bacterium
ACCTACCTTACCGATAAAAACGAGGACGACCACGATACTCGCACCACGCAGCGCGTGATTCGCATAGGAAACTCTTCGATCGGTGCGATGGCCATACGCGGAGAGGTTGATCCGTTAATCGCCAACTCCATCGCCTCGCTTTCCGCTATTGCTTTTGAGCGTTATCAATCGTACGAAAAAGAGGCGAGCGCAGTTAGCGCGAAACAGACAGAGCAGCTACGCGTAGCCGTGCTGGACGCGCTAGCGCACGCGTTCAAGACACCGCTGACTGCCATTCGCACTGCCAGTTCCGGCCTGCTGGAGATAGGCACGCTTGGCAAGACCGAGTCTGAACTGGCGGAACTGATTGACGAAGAGTCTGTCAATCTCAATCAACTTTGTACCCGCCTGCTACAGACCGCGAAGCTGGAGGCCTCCAGCGTTGCCCTGCGCACCGAGCCGGTGATTGTATCGCGGCTGGTTAAGGATGTATTGGAGGACCTCTCTGGAACGCTCAAGGAACATCCTATCGAGCTCTCCATCGAGGAGCAGGAGACGCCGCTTCAGGGTGATCGTGAGCTGCTTACGATGATCCTGACGCAGTATCTCGACAACGCCGCAAAGTATTCCGCTCCCGACGCTCCAATTGACATTGCCGTGCGCGAGAGCAACTCAGAGTTGCTGCTGTCGGTACATAATCAAGGCTCGCTGATCCAAATGCAGGACCGCGAAAAAATCTTTGAGCGGTTCTATCGCGGTTCCGAGGCCAAGGATTATGCACCCGGCTCCGGTGTAGGATTGTCCATCGTCAAGAAGGCGGCAGAGGCCCACCGCGGACATGTATGGGTGACCAGTGCCGAACAGGATGGTACGACTTTCTTTTTATCAATTCCGAAGATACATATCGGGGGATACTAGCCATGGAATCCGGGATGATTTTGGTTGTGGATGACGAGATGTCCATTCGGCGCGCGTTGCATACAACTTTGAATAATCTGGGGTTCAGGACCGTGGAAGCGGCGCGCGGCGAGGAGGCCTTGTCGCTGCTGCGCACTAACACCTTCGACGCTGTCCTGCTCGACATCAATATGCCTGGCATGAGCGGTATCGAAGCCTGCAAGGCCATGCGCAGCCTTTTTCCTCGCATTCCCATTCTGATGCTTACCGTACGCGACAGTGAGGACGACAAGGTGGAGGCCTTGGATGCTGGAGCGGACGATTACATCACCAAGCCCTTCCAGTTGCGTGAGCTTACAGCTAGAATTCGGGCCTCGATGCGGTGGTCCAAAATGACGGACACGCAGGAGGCGGCGGTATTGCGCATCAACGAGATTGAACTCGATCCAGCGCGCCACACAGTGAAGAAGGCCGGCCGACTCATTCACCTTACTCCCAAGGAATTTGATTTGACACACCACCTGATGACCCATGCAGGCAGACCCATCCAGCATAGCCGCCTGCTGAATACCGTGTGGGGAGAAGGGTACGGCAACGAACTGGAGTATCTCCGCACCTTCATGCGTCAACTGCGCAAGAAGCTGGAAGACGATCCCGCAAACCCCAAGTATCTGCTGACGGAAGCGCATGTAGGCTATCGTTTTGCTGAGAAAGTGTAAATTGACTGGGCGGTTGCGTGCTGAGATATGACCCATCCAGGAGCTTGTTGAAAAACGATTACGCACAGACAGGTCGGCACTTTGGTCCAGATTAGCTTGCACAGAAATGGCCTATAACGCGCCAATCCGTCATCGGCATACATTGCAGGTCACTCGTTTTCGACCTGGAGTAAGTACCGAAAACAAATTTTCAACAAGTTCCTAGAAGACGCCATTGTCGTGGAGGAACTGCATCCACAGGATGGTGCCTTTCTGGTTTTCGGCGGGGGAGAAGTTTCCATGGCCACCGCCGACCACGATGTCCTCTTCGTTGGGAACGTGGGCAGCGTCAAGCGCAGCTTTGAGCTTATAAGACTGAGTGGGATTGTAGGTGGTGTCGTGGTCGCCGTTGATGATGAACGTAGGTGGCAGACCTGGGTGAATGTATGAAAGCGGCGATACCTGTCGCGCACGGGCGAGCATGGCCTCAGTGGGGTCCGCCCATCGCGGGGCTTGCGGGCGTACCCGTGGCATTCCGTCGGGGTTGGCGGGACCGGTGGTGGCGGCAGACGGTGCTGGGCCGGGAGTGGCCGAGGACGTTGTGGCAGTCGGTGCGGGATTAGGCGGCAGCGGGAGATCGAGCCCGATCCATTGGTGGGTAAAGCCCATGCTGCCGGGATAGGTTAGCGACTCGGCGACATCGCTGGCACCGTACATATCGATAACAGCAACAACCTTGGGCTGGTCAGTGCAGCCGGGTGGGTCCATGGAGGAGGGTGCGTAGCCGGCCATGAGTGCGAGGTGGCCTCCGGCGGAGCCGCCCCAGGTGACGACCTTATTGGGGTCAAAATTGTACTTGGCGGCATTCTTTTTGACCCAGGACATGGCGCAGAGGACGTCCTGGATCGCGGCGGGCGCGGGGGCGTCGATGGCGTTGCGGTACTGAACGGCTACAACGCTCATGCCAGCGGCAAAGAATGGGCCAAAGCTGCCGGAGCCGCTGGGGCGGTCGCCGCGAATCCAGCCGCCGCCGTGGATCTGGATAACGACTGGCGTGGGTTTGTTGGCGGGCACTTGGTAGACGTCCAGGTGCATATCCAATGTGCCCGGAGGGCCGGTGTTGGGCAGGGCAGGACGAATGCCGTTGGGAGTGCCCGGACTCGGAGACGCCTCCGCGCTGGGGTTGTTGATGTGGGGCACGGTGGCATATACGATGTTGTCCGTCTCGATGGGCTTGACGGTGCGCCAGCTGGCGGGATCGGCCCAGGCAGGGCCCGTAGCAGCAGGGGCGGTTGGAGTTGCGGCTGGGGTCTGGGCGAGAGCGGTAACGGACAGACCAGCGGTCAGAAAAGCAGCGAAAGTGGTTACAAAAGCGGCCATAAAAAGTTTGCTCATTGCGCTACCTCGCAGTTCAGAGAGGCGACCATCGTAGCGGACGGCACGCGGATATGCCAAATCAGAAACAATTCCCGGATGACAGCCTAATCGCAAGACTGATACGCTTCTGGCGATGATCTACTTAACTAAGTTTTCCTCTTGTGTCGTTGCGACGGCGTTCTTGGCTTTTGCGCTGTCGGCATTCGCTCAGACTCCGGTAGCCGGAACGCCGGGCCCGGCCTTGCCGGTGCCTGACCAGTCCAACGTGCGCCGCGATGCTCCGCTGGACCCGAATCTGCCGACGATCTTCATCGTTGGCGATTCAACGGCGCGCAATGGCGCGGACCTGGGCTGGGGCGACCACTTTGCCCATTACTTCGATACCATGAAGGTGAATGTGGCCAACCGCGCGATTGCGGGACGCAGTGCGCGCTCCTATATGAATGAAGGTGCGTGGGAGAAGGTGCTGGCGGAGCTGAAGCCGGGCGACTACGTGCTGCTACAGTGGGGGCATAACGACGGAGGAGGACCGCTGACGCCCACTTTTAATGCACGTGGCGAAGGCAAAGGCGTGGGCGAAGAGTCGGTCGACATTCCCATTACCAGACCTTTTACCACTGGGCCGCTCGCAGGGAAAACGACAGAGACGGTCCACACTTATGGCTGGTACAACCGCAAATACATAGCGGACACGCGCGCCAAGGGCGCAACACCGCTGCTGCTGACGGTAACTGTGCGCAACATTTGGCCGAAGGGGGCGGATGGGCAGCCGCACATCGAACGCGATATGGGATACCGCGACTATGACATGCAGATTGCCACCGCGGAACACGTTCCGTTGGTCGATATGGCGACCGTGGCTGCAGACAAATTCGAGATGCTGGGGGTGCAGACGGCTGCGCTTCTCTTCCCAATCGATCACACGCACACCAGCGCAGTGGGAGCAGAGATGAACGCAGCTTCTGTGGTCGCAGCACTGAAGAATGCGAATTCGCCGATGGTGCAGTATCTGGCGCCAGTTATCGGACCAACAAGATAATTCCGCTATCTACTCGTCAACAAGGAGATGTTCCCGCTATGTATCGTTTTCTACCCCGCGTTATGACAGTACTGCTTCTCGCCTTCACCGCCACGCTTATGGCACAGACGCCTCCCGCGACGCCCGCTATACCACCCCCTCCGCCGCAATCGAACATGCCCCAACGCGCTCCGCTCAATCCGAGCCTGCCGACAATATTCGTGGTGGGAGATTCCACAGCTAGCAACGGAGCCGACTTGGGCTGGGGCTCCCATCTGGGGGACTACTTCGACCTGACGAAGGTCAACGTGGCAAACCGCGCGATTGCCGGACGCAGCAGTCGCAGCTTTATGGACGAGGGCCACTGGGACAGCACGCTAGCCGAAATCAAGGCCGGCGACTATGTGATGCTGCAGTGGGGACAGAATGATGGCAGCGACCTGGGAGGCCAGGGAAGCAGAAACGCGCGCGGTGACCTAAAGGGCGACGGCGATGCGACGCAGGATGTAATGCAGACGACCGGAGCGAAGTCAGGCCAGGTAGAGACTATCCATACATTCGGCTGGTACAACCGCAAGTACGTTGCGGATATTCTGGCGAAGGGCGCGACGCCGATGTTTCTCTCGATGACGATCCACAACACATGGAGACCAGACGCGGCAGGCGCTCAGCACGTAGCGCTGGACATGCGCTTTGGGCCGGTGATGTGGAAGATCGCACAGGAAGACCATCTGGCGCTCATCGATATGGCGGCCGTGGAGGCGACACGGATGGAGTCGGTCGGCAAGGACAAGGCGTCGCTCTGGTTCCCGAAAGACTATGTGCATACCAGCGCGGAGGGCGCGGATTTGAATGCGCAGTCGGTGGTAATCGCACTGGAGATTGCCAAGAGCCCGCTACTGAAGTACCTGAAGGCGTCGCTGCCGATTCCGCCGGATGCGATTACTGCTACTAAGACGTCCGAGGATTCGCTCGCGGCCAACGTCGCGGCTGCATCTGTAACGCCACTGCCACGACCACCTGCGGATGCGGCGCCGGTGACAGCAACGCCGATGCCCATGGCTGCACCGGCAAAGTAATTCGCTGCGCACCATTGATACAGCCGCCATCCGATATGAATGCCGGGCGTACTGCTGCTGTCGGTCCGCTGCTCCGCGGAAAGACTATCCCTTTTTCCTTGTGCCATAAACACCACCTTTAGAAAATCATTCCTAGGATATGGTGTTGCATCGAACGGATGAGCTGGCACAGTGTTTGGGTAAAGTACCCGGGAAGCACCGATGGTTATGATAGCGGGGGTCGATCAGTGCCCGTCGTCGTGGTACCATCCCCAAAGATTGGCATCAACGCCGTCCGGCGCAGTTCGATCATTCCAGCATAGGAGGGTCCAGTGAGCCCATTTAGTCGCCGTGAATTTTTGAAGTCATCGCTTGCTGTTGGCGCTATGAGCAGTGTGGGCACAATGCCGGCGCATGCCGCGCCGCGCACCGCCACCGACATGGTTACACTCGGCGAATCGGGCATGAAGGTAACGCGCCTGGCTTTTGGCACAGGCACCAACAATGGTCGCGATTATTCCGCACTCGGGCAGCAAGAGTTTACCCGCCTCGTCCACTACGCTTACGACCATGGTATCCGCTTCTTCGATACGTGCGATACCTATACGACTCCTGCCATGCTGGGCGAGGCACTCAAGGGTATCCCACGCGACAGCTATCAGTTAATGACCAAGCTGACCACCAACGGCGCCGATCCGCAGACCCATTTCGAGCAGATGCTGCGCGTCTCGCAGACCGACTACTACGACATCGTGCTGCTGCACTGGCAGCACACTCCCGATTGGGCCACCACAACCGCCAACTGGCAGGAAGGCGTACTGCGGGCGCAGGAGAAGAAGATCTTCCGCGTCGCGCGGCGCGTCGGTACACGGCCTGCCCGCGCTGCGCCAGATGCCCGGCAACAAGTGGATGCAGGTGGCCATGATCCGCATGAACCACATGGGCACGCGCATGGACGGGCCGACGGCGGTGGATGGCAACAATCCTGACAACGTGGATGAGGTGGTGGAGCACCCGGCCAGACCCGCATCCAGGTCCACGCCTGCCTCCAAAGCCACAGCGAGTCCGGCCAGCGCATTCAAAGCGTTGTGCGCGCCCAGCAGTTTCAGCGTCAAGCTGCCCTCGCGCTCCCCGGCGCGAAAACGCAAATGCAGCCCCCCCAGATTTTCATTCGCTTCAAGAAGCTGGGGATCGGCGCAAGGGCCGGCGCCGAAGTACACAGCACTGCCCGCAAAGTCCCGGCCAAACTGCGAGACGTACGGATCGTCGCAATTCAGGAAGGCCACGCCGCTGGCCGGTAGCGCGTCCACCAGTTCGCCCAGAAGGCCTTTTCGGCATCCTTGCCCATCAGGCGGCCAAAGCCGGTGCCGGGCATATCGACGAAGACCAGGTCGCTGGTATCGAGCAGCGAGTAGGCGTTGTCGACCAGCTTGTAAGGGGCTGCGGGCAGATGCTGGTCGCCCTCCGTGACTACATGCTTGGGGCCCAGCGAGCCCATGTGCAGCCAGACGGTGGAAGCGCCAGGGCCTCCGTTGTAGAAGAATATAAGGGGGCGCTCTTCGGCCTTCGCGTCCTTCTTCTGCCCCAGTG
>CAWERM010000146.1:0-8284 GCA_963810995.1 uncultured Acidobacteriaceae bacterium
ATATCCCACAACACCTTCACCTGGATCGCCAACCACAACCAGTGCGGCAAACGACATGTTCTTGCCGCCCTTCACCACCTTGGTGACGCGATTGATCGAGACCACCTCGTCCTTCAGGTTGAGCCGGTTCGCGTCTAACTTTTTCTTCATCATTGCCATCTTCCGTTCCTCTCTTGCATCCCATTGGGGCGCAACCAAACCTGAAGCTTAGAATTCGAGTCCGGCCTCGCGCGCCGCTTCGGCCAGAGCCTTCACCCGGCCGTGATATAAATAGCCTCCGCGATCGAAAACCACCTTCTTGATTCCCTTCTCCTGTGCACGCTCCGCTATCAATTTGCCAACTGTCTTGGCCGCAGCGACGTTGCCGCCGTAGTGTTTCTCCTCAGCCTTCTTGCCCAGCGAGGACGCAGAGACCAGAGTGACTCCGTTCAGATCGTCGATCAGTTGCGTGTAGATGTGGTTCAGCGAGCGATAGATGTTTAAGCGAGGACGTTCGGCTGTGCCGGACATCTTTTCACGGATACGAGCATGTACGCGCTGGCGGATGACATTGCGTTCGCGAGGTTTCAGCATAATCTTTCTTTCCTTCCTAGTGGCGTCGCCAGAGTGCTGGGGACGTTCGGGTTAGTTATGCAGCCTTTAACGATTAGTCCTTAGCTAGAAGCTAATAGCCAATGGCTAGTAGCTATTTTGCTCCGGTCTTACCAACCTTCTTCTTCAATTTCTCGCCGCTGTAGCGGACGCCTTTATTCTTGTATGGATCTGGCTTGCGCAGCGAACGCATGTCCGCGGCCACTTGGCCCACCTTCTGGCGATCGATGCCGGTGATCGTAAGGTGTGTTTGCTTGGGGTCGATGACCACCTCAATGCCGCTGGGCAAAGGAATCTCAATCTGGTGAGAAAACCCTAGGGTGAAGACAACCGTGTTCTTGCCCTTCATCTCGGCGCGGTATCCGATGCCTACGATGTCGAGTTCCTTGCTCCATCCGGTAGTCACTCCAGCAACCGCATTGGCGACCAGTGCGCGGGCAAGCCCATGGAACGCGGCCTGCTTGTCGTTCTGACGTTCGGTGACCAGATTGCCATCCTTCTTCACCAGCGTGATTCCGCCCGGAAGTAGGGCGCTGACCTTGCCCCTGGGTCCTTCCACTAGCACAGTGTTGCCATCGCTGCTGACTGCGTACTTGACCCCAGCAGGTAGCGGAATTGGTTTGTTGCCGATTCGGGACATTCGAAATTCCTTTTGTGGCTTGCGAGTCGCTCAATGCAAAAGCCTGTTGAGTTCCACTGCAGCCTGGGCTTGCGCCCATCTTTCTAACTTTCGTGCCCGGCAGGACTAACCGCGCCGGAATAAGTTGTTCCTACCCGCGATCATCGGCGTATAGCACAAACACCCGTCGCGGCTTCCATTACCAGACTTCGCATAGAATCTCGCCGCCAACGCCTTCACGGCGTGCCTGCCTCCCGGTCATCACACCCTTCGGGGTGGTCATGATTGAGATGCCCAGCCCGCCCTGCACCCGGCGAATCTCGTCGCGGCCAAGATACACGCGGCATCCCGGACGCGAGACGCGCTGCAAGTCGCGGATTACCGCTTCGTTGTTGGGGCCGTATTTGAGATACACACGCAATACCTTCACCCCACCCTCTTCGGTCGGCTTGTAGTTAGCGATATACCCTTCCTCCTTGAGGATGCGGGCAATCTCGCTCTTTAGCTTGGAGGCAGGTACGTCGAGCTTCTGGTGTCGCGCGCGGATGGAGTTACGGATGCGCGTCAGAAAGTCTGCTACTGGATCGGTAAGATTCATTCATTCTCCTTCATTTCCCGTTCGCTCGACCTGATCCTACCCGTCGAGAACCTGCGGAAATGTTGCTGCGATCATTTGAGGTCGCGATTTACTTCCTTTTCTAACCAACAACTCCCAGACTTCTGCACCACAGGCTGGTGGGGTCTCTGGAAGGGTGAGACGGTCACGACAACCTATTTAGTATACAGGTTGCCGTATCCCGACGTTTACCAGCTTGACTTGACGACACCTGGAATCTCGCCCTTCAACGCGAGACCGCGGAAGCAGAGACGGCATATCCCGAACTTGCGCAAGTAAGCACGGGGACGGCCGCATAGCTGGCAGCGGTTATGCTGGCGAGATTTGAACTTGGGCTTTCTTCCGTCCTTGACGCGTTTTGCTGTAGTTGCCATATTGTTTACTCTCTATCCTTGTTGCAATTTCTGTTGTCGCCGTACAGGCAGAGCGATCAAGCTCCAACCCGGAACGGCATACCGAAGCCCTTCAGCAATGCCCGTGCGCCGTTGTCATCGGCCGCGGTGGTCACAATGGTGACGTTCATGCCCTTCAGCTTGTCAACCTTGGCATAGTCGATCTCGGCAAAAATAAGCTGGTCGCGCAGGCCCAGCGTATAGTTGCCACGCCCATCGAAGCTCTTTGACGATACGCCTCGGAAATCGCGTACGCGCGGCAAAGCAATCGTGATTAGTCGATCCAGAAACTCATACATCTTGTCGCCGCGCAGCGTTACCATCGCACCGATCGGCATCCCCTCGCGCACCTTGAAGGCCGCAATCGACTTCTTTGCCTTGGTAACGACTGGCTTCTGTCCGGCAATCGACCCCAGGTCGGCCACCAGCGGATCCATGATCTTCACGTTCTGCGTCGCCTCGCCCAATCCCATGTTGATGACGATCTTCTCTAGCCGTGGAATCGCCATCGGATTCGTGATGCCAAGCTCCGTGGCAATCGCCGGACGGATATCGCTCAAATACTTCTCTCTAAATCGTGCCGCCATGATCGACTTCGCTTTCTCCACGATTTCCGGAGTGGGATCCTGCCCGTGTACCGATTCGTGGGATGAATCTGTTGTTCAATAATTTAAACAACTATCTGATAATTCACTACTTCTTCTTCTCTGGAATTGTGTTCCCGCTTGCCTTGGAGAAGTGAACTCTGCGCTCATCTTCCACTCTCGTCCCGACACGCGTCTTGTTGCCTTCGCCGTCCACCAGCATCACATTCGAGACGTGAATAGGAGACTCCTGCTCGGCGATACCACCTTTAATGTTCCTCTGCGGGTTCGGCTTCACATGCTTCTTGATCATCATCACATGCTCCACCAGAAGACGGTCCTTGTCAGCCAGCACACGCAGCACACGGCCACGCTTACCCTTGTCTTTTCCGGCAATCACTTCCACGGTGTCGTTGCGCTTAATCTTGATTCCTGCCATCGTGCTTCCTTCCTCGGCGATCTGTCGGAGCCGGAATCCGCGTTAAACTTCAAACCTGTCAGTCTCTGCGTTTGTCTTCCACTAACCAAGAACGACTGCCCTCATATCACTTCAGGAGCCAGAGAAACAATCTTGAGAAACTTTTTTTCACGCAGCTCGCGTGCCACTGGTCCAAAAACGCGCGTGCCTACCGGCTCGTTGGTCTCGTTGATCACCACGGCTGCGTTCTGGTCGAATCGGATGTAGGTACCGTCGCGCCTGCGATACTCCTTGCGTGTGCGTACGATGACCGCTTTCACCACTTTGCCCTTCTTAACCGTGCCATCGGGCGACGCTTCCTTCACAGCCGCCGTCACCACATCGCCAAGGCCGGCCTTCTTGCCCAGGCCGCCGCCCAGTGGCAGAATCACCTGCAATTTGCGTGCACCTGAGTTGTCCGCAACATCGAGCATCGTTCTCATCTGTACTGACATATTCGTTCTCCTGAGCCTAAAATCCTTTATCTATCGATCTTTGAAACTTTTCCGCGTCGCGGATCAACTTCCCAGCGTGGTTTGTTTGCTCTCTAAATCACGTCGGCAACCGTCTTGTCGTCGATTTGCGAGAGCGAGGAACGGCGCACAATCTCCTCCAGAGACCACCGCTTCAGTTTCGACAGCGGACGAGCCTCGCGAATGCGTACCACGTCGCCGACCCGCGCCGAGTTCAATTCGTCGTGCGCGTAAAACTTCTTGTTCGACTTCATCACGCGCTTGTACTTGGGATGTGCCTTACGCATCTCGATCTCGACCACAATGGTCTTCTGCATTTTGGTCGATACCACCAGACCCACCTTCTCGTTGCGGCGGGATGTAGTTGTTTCCGGAGCTGCGGTGTTGTTTGTGTTTGCCATGGTTAGTCCTTCTTCGCTTTCTTGCGCACGGTACGTGTGCTCGCTGCAGGCGCCGAGTGAACCGATGCGGGCGCCGCGGATTTTACGGATGCTAATGCGCGCTCCCGAGTCACGGTGTGGATGCGTGCGATGTCCAATTTCAGTTCGCGCAACTTCTTGACGGCTTCATTGTTGCCGAGGCTCTTCTGAAAACGAATACGAAAGAGCTGCTCGGCAGACTTGGTCAGCTGTACGGGCAGTTCGTCGTCGGTAAGGTTGCGTATCTTTTCAAATTCCATCTTGATCTTCTTTCCAAACGAATTCTTTTCCTCGGCTGCATCTTCTCCGCGGAATTTACTTGACAGCCACGCTTGCCTTGACGGTGTGGCGCTGCACAAAAATAGTCTTGAGCGGCAACTTGTGGGCGGCCAAACGCATGGCTTCCTTTGCAAGCTCGGGCGTAACGCCCTCCATCTCGAACAGAATCTTGCCCGGGCGAACCACCACAACCCAGTGGTCGGGTGCGCCTTTGCCCTTGCCCATACGTGTCTCGGCTGGCTTCTTGGTGATCGGCTTGTCGGGGAAGATGCGCAGCCATACCTTGCCGCCGCGCTTGATAAACCGCGTCATCGCGATACGGCTGGCCTCGATCTGCCGGTCGGTGATGTAGCCGCACTCCTGGACCTTCAGGCCGAAATCGCCGAACGAGAGGTCCGACCCGCGCCATGCTTTGCCGCACATGCGGCCGCGCTGCTGCTTGCGAAACTTGACCTTCTTTGGCAATAACATAATTAAAATCCTCTAACTCTCGCCTGCTGTTCCTTACTGCAATCCAGCATCGCAAACTAACAACCAGCAACAAACAACTGTCTTTAAAACACGCCTGTAGTCGTACCCTGATCGCGCCGCTTCTTCTGCTCATAAATATCGCCGCGATAGACCCATGTCTTGACCCCAATTATTCCGTAGGTGGTATGCGCCTCGGAAAAACCGTAGTCGATGTCGGCACGTAGGGTATGTAGCGGCAAACGGCCCTGCAGATACCACTCCGAGCGAGCAATCTCATTGCCGTTCAGTCGGCCGGAGACGCGCACCTTGATGCCCTTGCAACCAAAGCGCAGCGCCGAATCGACCGACTTGCGCATGGCCCTGCGGAAGCTGACGCGCTTCTCCAACTGTAGCGCGATGTTCTCCGCCACCAGTTGCGCATCGAGCTCAGGCTTGTTGACCTCCAGAATGTCGATAAATACCTCGCGCGAAGTGCGCTTCTGAATGTCAACCTTGAGCTTGTCGATCTCCGCGCCCTTGCGACCGATGATGATTCCCGGACGCGCAGTGCGGATAATAAGGCGCAGCTTGTTGCCGGGGCGCTCGACTTCCACCGAGCTGACGCCGGCCGCCTTTAGCTTTTCGCGCAGCTCAGCCTTCAGCTTGACGTCTTCCACCAGCAGCTTGTCATAGCCGCGCTCGACGAACCATCGTGACTTCCACGGCTTGTTGACGCCGAGGCGAAAACCATACGGATGGACCTTCTGTCCCATAGCTTCCTTACCTTTGCCCGTTCCGGTTGAGCCGGTGGGGACTGTGAACCTTCAAAAATTACCGGTGAAGTTCCGGTCTGAATCTACACTTCTACTGCACTTACTTCGCAGCCTTCGTCGCTGCGGTCTTCTTGGCTGCTGCTTTCTTAACAGCGGTCTTCTTGGCAGATGCTCTCTTTACCGGAGCTTTCTTGACCGGCTTTGTGCTCGCAGCTTCAGTTTCCCGTGTAACCGTCACGACTGCGGCGGGAGCCTTCTTCACCGCCACTGTGATCACAATGTGCACCATCCTGCGCTGGTAGCGAAACGCACGCCCCATCGGCGCAGGCCGTATGCGTTTCATGCGCGGCCCTTCATTGGCCACTGCGGTGCGAACATAGAGGTCGTCGACGTCGACATCCAGGCCCTGCTCCTGAGCAACGTAGGTGGCGTTCTGGATGGCCGAGCGCAATACCTTCTCGATCACCGGCGCCATCCGCTTGGTGGAGAAGTGGACGGTGTTCAGCGCCTGCTCCACGCGCATGCCCTTTGATGGTGTCGAGGACCAGCTTCGCCTTCTGCGGGCTGCTGCGCTGGAACTTTGCTTCCGCACGAAACTCTCGAACTTTTTCTGCTGCAATCTTCGCCATAACTTTGATCCTTCGAACCTTCTGCTACGCCTTGCTTCTGCGAATAACATCGTGACTACTGCAAGTAGCCCGTATGTCTACTTGGGCTTTACCGTGATCTCGGCTGCGCGTGCGGAGTGGCCCTTGAACGTACGCGTTGCCGCGAACTCCCCGAGTTTGTGGCCAACCATGTTTTCCGTCACATAGACCGGAATAAACTTGCGCCCGTTGTGGACGGCAATGGTATGGCCAACCATGTCGGGGAAAATCGTCGAGCGGCGCGACCAAGTGCGTACAACCTTCTTGTCGTTGGTCTGGTTCATCACTGTGATCTTCGATTGAAGATGCGTGTCGATGAACGGACCCTTCTTTGCTGAACGTGCCATATCGATGACTCCAGATTCCTGCTGCGGTTACCGTGCTGAATGCGACGAATCTCTTAGCTGCGAGACTTGGTGTTGCTTTTTGCTTGTCTATACTTCCTGAACTACACAGTGCATAATGACTGCCCTCTTATTTGCTACGGCGGCTGACGATAAATACATCGCTCCGCTTGTTGTTGCGTGTCTTGTATCCGCGCGTGGGCTGGCCCCATGGCGTCACCGGGTGGCGCCCGCCGGAGGTCTTGCCCTCGCCTCCTCCATGCGGATGGTCGACTGGATTCATGGTGACGCCGCGGTTCGCCGGGTTGATCCCCTTCCAGCGATTGCGCCCCGCCTTGCCAATCGAAACATTCTCATGGTCTGTGTTGCCCACCTGGCCGATGGTCGCCATGCACTCCACGAGCACCTTGCGCGTCTCGCCCGAAGGAAGTTTGAGCAGAGCGTAGTCGCCCTCCTTGGCGATCAGGTTGACCTGCGCTCCTGCCGAACGCGCCATCTGTGCGCCCTTGCCAGGCCTCAGTTCGATGTTATGCACAATCGTTCCAAGTGGAATGTTCTTCAACGGAAGCGCGTTGCCCACTAGAATATCGGCGTCCGGCCCGCTCATAATCGATTGCCCGACCTTAAGTCCGATCGGTTGAATGATGTACCGCTTCTCACCGTCTGCATAGTGGACCAGAGCAATGCGCGAACTGCGGTTCGGATCGTATTCAATCGTCGCAACGGTGGCCGGAATGCCATACTTATCGCGCTTGAAATCAATCAGTCGCAGTTTCTGCTTGTGTCCTCCGCCCTGGTGACGGATGGTCATCCGTCCGCTGCTGTTGCGTCCGCCGGTGCGTTGCTTCACGGCCAGCAGCGGCTTGTGCGGCTTGTCCGTAGTCAGGTCGTCGTTGACCAGCTTCGTTTGGAAGCGGAGTGTCGGGGTAATCGGTCGAAATGATTTAATCGGCATAATTATTTCTCACTTACTACTGGTTCACTAACTTGCTGACTTGCTGATCTGCTGACTCGCTATCCCTACATGCTGTTCAAATACTCTGGCATCTTCTGCCCATCCTTCAGCCGAACATAGGCCTTCTTCCAGTCGGGACGATAGCCGGTAAACTTTCCCCGCCGGCGTTCTTTTCCTTCCACCGTGGAGGTGCGGACGCCGCTCACCTTAACCTTGAACAGCGTCTCTACTGCCTGCTTGACCTCAGTTTTGCTGGCTTTCATATCCACCTCGAAGACCAGCGTGTTCTGCGTCTCTTTCACTCCCATGCCCTTCTCCGTGATGAGTGGGCGGCGAATCACTGAATAGAGGGTTGGCATTTACGCAACCTCCTTCTCGGCAGCGACCTGCTTAGCTTCTGTTGCGGCCTTGCTGCGTTTCGATACAAACTTCTTCAATGTCTGCTGCAGAGCATCGAGCGCATCCTTCGAGAAGATGGCATGCTCGTAACGCAACAGATCGTACGGATGTACCTCGGAGCTGAGCACCAGTTCGACGCCGTCCAGGTTGCGCGATCCCAGATAGAGCTTCTCGCCGAGTTGCTGGCTGGACTCTACCAACAATGTCGTCTTGCCCGCATCCAGCTTGTTCAGTGCGGCACGGAAGAGCTTGGTCTTGGCCTCGGGGACCTCGAACGATTCCACCA
>CAWERM010000147.1:0-5002 GCA_963810995.1 uncultured Acidobacteriaceae bacterium
ACATGGCTCCATTCTTAACGGCAGATCGTGAAGCTTTGAAAATCGGGAAGCTTGTTTGCGACCATCGGGAGCGCCACGCGAAGCCCAATACGCGTCATGAAGTGACCCGCGGCTCGCATTCGACGGGGAAATCCACCGATCGCGCAATAAAACACTTTTCATGCGCCTCATGATGCAACGCAAGTGCCTTCGCCGCATCCGAGCCAGCCGCGATTGTGACCTTGGGCCGCAGCAGCACGCGGGTAAACTGGCCCGCGCCGTCCGGTGTCTCCGCCATGGTGCCTTCGGCGTAGTCCACATAGTCCACCACGACAACTCCGGCCACCGCGCACAGATGCAGGTACGCAAGCTGATGGCACGACGACAAGGCAGCCAGCAGCAATTCCTCAGGATTCCATCGCGTAGCATCGCCGCGAAACGCAGGATCGGACGAGGCCGAGATCGCGGGTTTCCCTCCTGCCGAAATCTCGTGCGCCCGCTCGTAACTGCGATACCCAGACGTGCCCGTCCCAGTGTTTCCAGTCCACGTCACAGAGACACTGTACTTGTGCTCTTTTCCAAAGCTCACGAGTCCACTCCTTAAACCACGAAATTATCGTTGTCTCTCACGCGCGCGAGCGCGTCGAGAACGGCACGAAGTGCCTACTCCCGATCATTCCCATACACGGGAATTTGCTGCTGCACTCGATACGCGATGCTGGCCGCGCGCGCCGCGTAGTCCGACTGTGGATACTTCTTCTTTAGTTCTGTCGCCAGCCCCTTCGCATTCGCTGCCGCCTGCTGCGAGCGCTTCTTATCGTCCTGCACCAGATACATCTCCACCAGCACGCCCTGGCGGTAGGTCGCCTCGTACAGTGCCTCGGCTGCCTTGGGGCTGTCGGGATAGCGGTCGGCGTACTTCTCATAGAGCCCGGCCTCCATCTCCGGGCACTTGGGCAGACCCTGCCAGTCGCCACACAGCTTGTTGTCGATCAGGTCATAGGCCGCCAGCGCGGCAAACTTGGAGTTCGGATACAGCTTCATCACCCGCTGCATATCGCCTTCGTAGATCTGCGGTCGGAGAAATGCCTCCTGCTCGTGGGCCGATGGCAGGGTGCTGATGTCGGCCTTGTCGAGCTGCCAGCGTACGTCCGCCGAGCGGAACATCGCCTCCGCAGCCAGCGGCGAGTTGGGAAAGTAGTCGGCCACGCGCCGGTACAGAAGGTGCGCCTCCTCGGCCGCGTCCTTGGGAGCGTGCGGCTGCTCCGCCTGTTCTTCAAAGTTCGCCGCCGTTCCATACAGAATCGCATCGCCGTTAAACTGTCGCCGGGGTCACGATGCCCTTGTCGTGGATCCATCCCGAGGCCGGCGTTACCGTATCGTCCGCGCTGAACTCCGGCTTCTGGTCCTCGGCCTGCTCATCCGGCGTATCGGTGTTGGCGAAGACGCGCACCCACGTGCCGTTGCGCTCGATCACCACCACCTCGTGCCCCGGCAGCACCTCGGCTATGTGCTGCGCATCGTCGTCAGCCGAGACGTACACGATGGCCGGATGCACCACGGTCGCGCGTGCTGCCCGGTCATAGCCGGGGAGCGCATCCTTCGGCTTCTGCGCCATCCCATCGCGCGCGGCAAGCACAATCATCAGCAAACCGGACAGCAGATCGGCAACCGAACGTCGCACCCGCATCGGTCGCATGGAGTCAGATCTCATGGATGTATTAGACTCCCCCTCGCCCTTTCGCGGAAGCAACGCCGCTCGCCCGCACACTCCAACTTTCTGGGTGACAAACGACACTCGCCTCCGGTAATGTTACCGCTCAATGAATTCAACATGGAAGGGCGCGGCCCAGGCCGCAACGCTCGACATGTTTAACGTTCCATGAGGGCCAAAACATTGGACAACGTGATTTCCCGCTTGCTTACTTCCGCTGCACTGGCAGTTCTCCTCGCATCCCCCGTAGTATTCGCGCACGCCCAACAATCCTATGTAGGCCGCTACGACGTTTACGCTGGCTTCGCCGACATCGACAGCCCCATGCTCGGCCTCTACGAACAGGGCTTCCATGCGCAGGCGGGGATCAATCCGCGGCGCTGGCTCTCGTTCGGCGCAGACTACAGCGAGGGGCACGGCTCGCAGATCCTGACCCCGAACCTTCTGCCTGCGGCGCTACAGGCTACGATCAGCGGTGAGATCACTCAATTAGTGGCGGCGAAGCAGCTGCCCGCGAACTACCAGCTCTTCGTGCCGGCCACCGCTGCCACCCAGACCTTCGCCTTGGGGCCGCAGCTTGCCTACCGGCACTACGCGAAGCTCACCCTCTTCCTCCGCCCGTCGCTGGGGGCGCTGCGCGAGCGCGCCGTGCCGTACAAAAACCCGACTGATCCTTTTGAAGAAGGTGTCGTTGCCTCACTTGCGCCCGCCGGGTTCAAGCTCGACTGGACCGGCTTCTACGGAGTCGGGGGTGGTGGCGAGGTCGCCGTCAGCAAGCACTTAAGCATTCGCGGGCAGATGGACATGGTCTATAACCATCCCTTCAACGACATCCTGGCCGATGGCCGCTGGACCTATCGCTTCTCGGTCGGCCCCAGCTTCCACTTCGGCCGAAACATGGCAGTGGGTGGGAAGGGTCGCAACCCGTAGCCGCGCTAACGGCCCGTAGGACTCTCCGCCTCGTGTATCATCAGCGCGAAGAAGTGAACCAGCCGCCACTGGTCTATCACCCCCGGCTTCGGCGCGTTCAGGTCCAGGTGCGAGAGAACGGGACTCACCAGCATCGCCTTCAGGTCCTCCGGCTGAAGTTCGCTGGCCATCCACAGCGTCTCCGCCGAGGGAATGATGTTGTCCGCCTCGCCGTGCAGCAGGTAGACCGGCGTCCCCAGACCGCGTAGCCGCCCCTGTGGCGAGAGCCCCGGCGAATCCCCGTCATGTCGCAAGATGGAAGCCGCAATCTCGGCTCGCGTTGCTGGCAGGGTCGTGTCCATCAGATCGTGCGCCTCGCGCCACTGCACGTCGTTTAACAGCCGAGTCGCTGTAGCCTCGCCCGGCCTGTCCTCGTAGAGATGCGCCTTCAGCACGGCGCGCACCAGGTCAAGGTCCGTAGCTGGCACAAACTCATCGACGTGCTCATACTCCAGCACCAGCGGGCCATACTCATGCGGCGGCAGCACCTCGGTTGAGCCATCGGGACGCGTATCGCGGCCCGTCAGGTAGTACTGCGCCACGCGCAGCATCGAGTCCTGCGATCCTACTGCAACGACGAACCGGAACGCCGCATGGTACTGCGGCTCGCTCGCCGCCACCAGCGCCAGCCCGCCGGCGAAGCTCAGCCCCATTACGCCCACTGGTCCGCCTGTCTGCGCCGCGAACCACTTCACCGACTCGCCGATCGCCTCCACCGAGTCCTGACTGACGTGGTAATCCTTGATGCCGGGCAACTCCGGTGTCAGCACGCGGATGCCGCAGCCCGCCATCGCCGCCGCAAATCCCGTCAGCCGGGGCTCGTCGATGCCCAGGTGATGCACGCCATGGAAGATCACCATCGCCGGCTCGTGTGACTTGTTCTGCGCTGTCCAGCCTTTCGGGATGTAGACCCGCGCGCGCAGTTGCCCTGGGCCGGTGGCTGTCTGGATGGGAAGGTCGAAGTCCTGGGTCGCAACCGGGACAGTCAATTCCCGCGCGATCCATGGCGCAGGCTGCCCTGCTACCTCGCGCAGCACCGCCACCGCCTGCAAGTGTGCTTTGGCAAACGGCCACGCCGCGATGCAGAGCAGCACAATTCCCGCCGTCAGTATCGCAGTATAGCCCGTGCGTTTCACTTAGGCTTGCGGCCCTAGCGTCTGGTCCTTGGCATCGCCCAGCGTCACCTTGAAGTCCATCTTCTTGCGTCCGCGAAAGGCGGTAACAGTGACCGTATCGCCGGCATGTTGCGCATTCATGGCAGCCGACAGGTCCTCCGGGCTGGTGATCTCCTGCCCGTTGAACGCCACGATCAGGTCGCCGCCCAGCATGATCTGCATGTTGCCCTCGTAGGCGCGCTCGTTCCCGCCGTGCAGGCCGGCCTTCTCTGCCGCGCCGCCGGGCAGCACGCGTTCGATCAGAACGCCGTAGTCTACAGGCAGCCCGATCTGCTCAGCGATGTCGGGAACAATACGCAGGCTCACGATGTCCAGCGTAGGCCGCCGTATGCGCCCGTACTTCGCATAGTCGTCGATCACAGCCTTTGCCGTGTCGATGGGAATGGCGAATCCGATGCCCGCAGACTGGTCCACGCCTGGGTTGCCGGCAATCATCGTTGTGATCCCGATGACTTCGCCGCGCGAGTTCAGCAGCGGTCCGCCGGAGTTGCCCGGGTTCACCGACGCGTCGGTCTGGATTGCGCCCTCGATGGTGTTGTTATCCGGGCCGCGCACAGAGCGGATTGCAGAGATGATGCCACGCGTCATCGTCCCCGAAAGCCCGAATGGGTTGCCGATGGCGTACACCCGCTGCCCCACCATCAACCCAGCGCTGCTATCGGCCAGCGTCGCCGGAACAAGGTTGGGAGCGTTAATCTTCAGCAGCGCCAGGTCGCGGACCTTGTCCACAGTCACTACGCTTGCCTTGTACTGGTGCTTGTCGGAGAGTGTCACCTCGACATTGCCCGGCTGCGCGTTGCCGATCACATGGTTGTTGGTCAGTATCAGCCCGTCCTTGTTGAGGATGAAGCCCGATCCCTGCCCTTGCTGCGGCACCGGCCCATAGAAGAAGTCGAAGCGCACCTCGGTTGCGGTGATGTTGACCACGCTGGGCAACGCCTTCTTGTAGACCGCGATGTTCTGCTGCTCCTCGGCATCGAAGGCCGGAGCGGCGGAGGCCACATCCAGGTCGAAGGCCCCGTCCTGCCCGCGCAGAGTTGCCACGTTGGTCGCGGAGCTGGCCGGGTGCAGCTCGGACAGCAAGGGACCCAGTGTTCCGGTCGACGCCAAGTGCGTCGTCACAAAATAAAACCCGGTAAGCAGCAATACTACAAGCAAAACAGGA
>CAWERM010000148.1:0-11715 GCA_963810995.1 uncultured Acidobacteriaceae bacterium
GGTCGTTCAACGTGCTGCCGAAGGCCTTGATGGCATCCATCGGCTTCATGCGCAGCAGCAAGATGCTGACCATGGCCGCGAGTAGGATCGCGGTCCCGGTAGCCGATAACCAGTTGAATGTGTAGACCGATCCGTAGGGAGTGGGCGCATTGACGATGGGCGGCACTTTAATCACCAGTCTGTCGAGCATGGGCACCGGTGAGTTGATGACGGTCCAGGCCAGATGTCCTCCCTTGGCGAAGAGCGCAGTAAATGGTTTGAGCGACCAGACGGTAACGAAGACGGTCAGGATGGCGAAGGGCGACCATGCTTTGGCCACTTCTCCGGGTGAGTGGCATTCCGCTTTGATTCTCACTTCCTGGCCGGGGAAACGGAAGATGTTCTTCGGCTTCCAGAACTTGAGAAACAGGGTGAGCGAGAGCAGGCTGACCAGGGCTGAGGTGATGTCGGGCAACTGCGGGCCAATAAAATTGGAGGTCAGGAACTGCGTGACAGCGAAGCTTCCGCCGCAAACCACAATTGCAGGCCAGGTTTCTCGCACACCGCGCCAGCCGTCCATGATTGCGACCACCCAGAAAGGAATAAGGAAGGAGAGTAGGGGCAGTTGGCGACCCACCATTGCGCCGATTTTGAAGGCATCGATGCCGGTGACCTGCCCCGCGACGATCAGAGGTATCCCCATTGCACCGAAGGCCACCGGCGCGGTATTGGCGATGAGGCAAAGGCCCGCAGCGTAAAGCGGATTGAAACCCAGGCCGGCCAGCAGAGCGGCCGTGATGGCCACTGGTGCGCCAAAGCCGGCCGCGCCCTCCAGAAATGCGCCGAAGGAGAAGCCGACCAGAAGCATCTGCAGGCGCTGATCTTCGGTGACGGAGACGACCGAGGCGCGGATGATCTCGAACTTACCGGTCCTGACAGTAACTTTATAAAGAAAGACGGCGGTGATGATGATCCAGGCGATCGGCCACAATCCGAAGAGAAAGCCGTCCCCCGCGGCGGCCAGCGCCATTTTTATCGGCATCCTATAAAAGAAGATCGATACCAGGAGCGCGAGGACGACGGTGAGCGTGCCGGCCAGATGCCCCTTCATGCGGAGTACGGCCAGGGCAACAAAGAAGAAGAGAATGGGGAGCGCCGCGATCAGCGACGAAAGCCAGATATTGCCTAGTGGATCGTATACCTGCTGCCAAGTCTGCAAGGTGTGGTCCTTTCTAGAAGATCGTAAACATACTGATTGGGTCCCGTGTGAAAATTCGGTCAACGGTCAGCAGTCCGCCATGTTCTCCTCCCGGCTGCATTCTTCCAGCAGATATGCAATGGAGTGGTAGGGACGCCCGGTCTCGGCGGTGAGGCCGATCTCACAGGTGCGGTTGGTGGAGACGCCCTCGCAGCAGTTGGCCGGCAGCGCATCATGGATCTTGCGCAGGGCGTGGGCGGTGAGTTCCGGAACGACAAAGCCGCGGTCGCCGGCGAATCCGCAACAGAGGACTCCGGCCGGCTCGACGACCTGCTCCACACAGGCTTGGATCAATCTGCGCAGCTTGGCTTCTGAACCGGAGCGACGCACACTACAGTTGATGTGCAGCGCAACCGGCCCGGGCTTACGCGTGATGTGCAAGCGCGGTAGAAGCGCATCGTGGGCAAATTCGTGGAAGTCGTAGAGTTGCAGGCAACCGGCGAGATGCTGCTTCATGCGCGCAGTGCAGGTGCTGGCGTCGAGGACCACGGGATAGAAGCCCCCATGTCCGTCGTCGGCGGCCTTCAACAATGCCTGGGTGGCGGCGTCGGACATCCGGTCGGCGGCGTCGGACATGCCTTTGCTTTCCAGCATCTGGCCACAACAGAGTTGGTCCAGGCCCTCGGGCATGCGCGGCGCGTATCCGGCGCGAACCAGAAGCTGTAGAACGACTGCGGAGAGCGATGCTTCCTGCATGTCGCCGGAGCCGAAGATGCGGCCTCCGCAGGCCGGCAGATAAACCACCGGATCGCCCGCGCCTTTGTACGCAACGGGCGGCTTGGCAGCACGAGGCATGCCTCGCTTCCACGCGCCTCTGGAAATACGGGTGAGCGCTGCGTCTCCTACTACGCTGGCGGCGGCGTGACCGGCGGCAAGGCCCGCGCGCGCGGAAGACGCGACCATTTCGAAGTTATCTGCCGCCCACTCCCCTACGCGAAGCGACGCGGCACCCAGATTACGTCCGCGCAGCAGTCGCGTCAGGTCGCCGGTGTCGATGTTGACGGGGCAGGCAGTGGAACAAAGGCCGCAGCCGGCGCAGGTGTCGAGACTGTTGTAGACAAACGCGGCTTCGACATCGCCGGCATCTTCGCCAGCCGCGGCACGGCGCGACAGCTCGCGCCAAGTAACAATGCGCTGGCGCGGCGAAAAAGTGAGCCCATGCGACGGGCACAAGGATTCGCAGAAGCCGCATTCGATGCAGCGGTCGACGATCACGTCGGCGGCAGGCATCGGCTTGAGATATTTCAAGTGGGCCTGCGGGTCGTCGTTGAGAATGACGCCGGGATTCAGCAGATTTTCCGGATCGAAGAGAATTTTGATGCGGCGCATGAGATCGGTGGCCTGGCGTCCCCACTCCATCTCGACGAAGGGGGCCATGTTGCGCCCGGTGCCATGCTCGGCTTTGAGCGAGCCATCGTACTTGTCGACCACCAGCCTGCAAACGTCGTCCGTGAATCGCGCGTAGCGATCGACCTCCGCGGCATCGGAGAAGTCCTGGGTAATGACGAAATGCAGGTTGCCCTCCAGCGCATGGCCAAAGATGATGCCGTCGGCGTAGCCGTGTAACCGCATCAGAGCTTGCAGATCGAGCGTTGCGGCGGCCAGCGACTCGATGGGAAAGGCAACGTCCTCCATGAGTACGGTGGTGCCGGTGCGACGCATGGCGCCGACCGTGGGGAAGGTCCCTTTGCGTACCTTCCAGTACATCTCGCAGGTGGCGGGGTCCGTGGAAAAGACGGCGGGCTCGACGGTGGCGATGCCGGTCAGCGCAGTCAGCACAGCATCCATGCGCTGTTGCAGAAGCTCATGCACTCCGGCGCGCACCTCAATCAGCAAGGCGGCCGCCTGATCGCTCAAGGTGCGAATGATCGGCGGCAGCCCAGGCTTGTCCTGAACCGAGCGCAGGGATGGCCGGTCGAGCAGTTCGACCGCCGACACGGGATGCGGCTTGAGGCGAATGACGGCCTGGCAGGCAGTTTCGATGTCGGGAAAGAAGACCAGCGCACTGGCTTTGCAGGGGTCCTCCACGACTGTGTGGAGAGTGATGCTGGACATGAAGCCGAGCGTGCCCTCCGAACCGATCATGAGGTGGGCGAGGATGTCGATTGGGTCTTCGTAATCGATCAGCGCGTTGAGGCTGTAGCCAGTGGTGTTCTTGATCTTGTACTTATGGCGAATGCGCGCTGCCAATGCTGCATCGCTGCTGGTGGCAACGCCCAGTTGCCGCAGTTCGCCCAGCAAGGATGTGTGGCTCTGTCGAAAGGCCGCAACGCTGGACGGGTCCTCGGTGTCGAGCAGCGAACCATCGACCAGCAACACGCGCAGGCCAACCAGCGTGCGATAGCTGTTCTGTGCGGTGCCGCAGCACATGCCGGAGGCATTATTCGCAGCGATGCCCCCGATCTTGCAGGCATTGATGGAGGCAGGGTCAGGACCGATCTTGCGTCCGTGCGGGGCCAGGCGCGCATTCACCTCGCCACCGATGATGCCAGGACCAAGTCGGACCATGGCGGCATCGGGCGATATTTCGCAGGTTGCGAAACCTTCGCCGATCAATGCAAGAACACTGTCCGTGATTGCCTGGCCGGAGAGGCTGGTGCCTGCCGCGCGAAACGTGACCGGGCGTCCGTGTTGGCGCGCCACCCGCAGCAGGGACTGTACTTCCTGCTCGTTTTCGACTACCGCAACCACCTCGGGAACCATGCGGTAGAAGCTGGCATCCGACCCATACGCAAGGCGGCGCAGAGGATCGGTGATGACCTGCCGTTCCGGCAAAATCTGAGACAGTGCATGGGCAATGCGCATCGATTTGGGAAGTGTACTCCAGCTGTATGCGGAGAGACAGCCGGAAAATTAAGCCGGCCCAAGAGAGCTTTGCAGCCACTCCAGGTAGGGATGGCTGGCGGATTCGACATCGAGGACGAGAAACTCCGGGGTATGGTAGCTGTGCAACTGATGCAGGCGCGCCTCTAGCGCGGCGAGTTGATCGGGGCCGGTCTTAACCAGCAAAAGTGTCTCCGTGGAGGACTCAATCTGGCCCTGCCAGCGGTAGATGGACTGGACGGATGGTATCGATGTAACACACGCGGCCAGCCCTTCTTCGACTAGGGTGCGAGCCAGGCGGGCGGCCTCGTCGGGGTTGGCTGTAGTGGTTAGTACGATGCGGATTGGCGGGTTAGATTCGAGCATGGCACGCTCCCACCGTCAGTGTACGAGGTGGGCGAAGTAATCGGCTGGGATCATTCTTTTGCAGACAATGGGCTTGGGTTTGAAACTCTGGTATTGGCTCAATTTGAAGTGAATGATTGAAGTTACCGCAAAGCTGAGTTTTCAGGCAGTTGATCTGTCAGCTACAAAGTCCGCACGGAAATGTCCGGAGAACTTCTATGCAACGGGTTTCCGGCTGTTCGCGTATAAGCAGATGTACTGAACGTCAGATGGAAGGGTTCCGTCTACTCGTCTATGGTTCTACTTCGGGCTTGCCGCTTCGCAATTCTTGTAGCCATTTCCATGGCTGCGCTTTCGTGTGTTCCCTGGTCAGCAGCCCAAACGGTGGCCTCCAATATCAAAGTCCCAACATTTGATGTGGTTTCGGTGCGAGCCGATAGATCGGGCGGGGTCGTTGGTTCAACTGCCAATGGTGACGGAGTATGGATCAGGAATTTGCCGCTCCGCCGTATCGTTAACCTTGCCATACGACATTAAGCTTGGAAGCCTGGTCTCGGGCCTGCCGAGTTGGGCCGGTTCTGAGCGGTTCGATATTACCGGTAAAGTGGCCCAGTCTGACGTTCCCGCGTTCACCAAACTCGGCATCTCTGAGCGGTTTCTGATGCTTCAGGCTGTGCTGGAAGATCGATTCAAGATGAAAAGCCATTTCGAGACTCGTGAGCTTCCGATATACGAACTAGTTCTCGACAAGAATGGACCCAAGTTTACCGAGGGCGAATTTGCCGTGCGGGAAGGCGGACAGCATGAAGTTGGGATGAGTTCTGAATCGGGCGAGATCAGGGCAATGGGGGTGAAAATGGACCGGGCGATCCAGGCGTTGTCGGTTCAACTTGGGCGCGTCGTCGTAGACAAGACCGGACTAGCGGGCAAATATGTCTTTACGCTCAAATGGGCACCGGATACCGAGGATGGTCCAGCAGCAAACGGTGACGCTACAACGGATGTCTCCGGTCCCTCAATCTTCACGGCCATGAAGGAACAGCTTGGCCTAAAGCTGGAATCATCGAAAGGGCCGGTGAAGATCCTGGTGATCGACCACGTCGAGCCACCATCGGAGAACTAATCGCCGTTGAACCTGCCCTAACACGGGGTTATAGGTAACTTCGTTTACCCCGGAGTTCAAACTGACCCACCACCGAAACTCTATCGACTTCCCATTCCTGCTTGCGAGCATCTATTATCGTGCGTGCTACGGGGCGTGAAGACACCGCGCCGAGTGCAGGCGACAAGTGTTCGCCTCTGAGTGATACAAGCAGAAGGGGGATAATTCCATGGGCGTAACTGCGACAAATATTCAACACTACGAGATGCTGATCGACGGGGAATTTGTGGGGTCATTCAAGATGATCCAGGTGGTCAATCCGGCGACGGAAGAGGTGATCTCGGAGTTTCCGTCCTGCACGGTGGAGGACGTGGACCGCGCCGTGCTGGCTGCTGAAAAAGCGCAGAAGAGCTGGGCCGCGCTGCCTGCGATCCGGCGGGCAGGCTATCTGCGTGAGATTGCCACGTTGGTGCGCGCGAACCGCGAAGCACTGGCACGCGTGATTACGCAGGAGCAGGGCAAGATCCTATCGCTGGCGCAGGTGGAGGTGGACTTCTCCGCCGACTACCTGGACTACATGGCGGAGTTTGCCCGGCGCTACGAGGGCGAGATCATCCAAAGCGACCGCTCCGGCGAAAACATCCTGCTGTACAAGATGCCCATCGGCGTGATTGCCGGCATTCTGCCATGGAACTTTCCTTTCTTCCTGATCGTGCGCAAGATGGCCCCGGCCCTGGTGACGGGCAACACCATCGTCATCAAGCCAAGCAGCGAGACGCCCAACAACGCCTTCGAGTTTGCGCGGCTGGTGGCGCAGTCGTCGCTGCCCAAGGGCGTGTTCAACCTGATTTCCGGCTCCGGCTCGGTGGTGGGCAAGGCGCTGGCCGGGCATCCCAAGGTAGGCATGGTGAGCCTGACGGGAAGCGTGGAGGGCGGCGTGGCCGTGATGCATGCGGCGGCTGACAACGTCACCAAAGTCTCGCTGGAGCTGGGCGGCAAGGCACCGGCCATTGTGATGGGCGATGCCGACATGGATCTAGCGGTGCGTGCTATCCGAGCCTCGCGCATCATCAATACCGGGCAGGTATGCAACTGCGCCGAGCGGGTGTATGTGCATGTATCCGTCGCGAAGGAGTTCATCGCGAAGATGACGGCGGCGATGCAGCAGACGGTGACCGGCGACCCGTTTGCCGCGGCCACGGAGATGGGGCCGATGGTGAGCAAGCGTCAGCGCGAGCTGGTGCATGAGGCGGTGCAGCAGGCGCTGAAGGACGGCGCAAAGCTGGAGTGCGGCGGCAACTTCGCAGGCGGCAAGGGCTACTACTATCAGGCCACGGTGCTGACCGGATGCCGCCAGCAGACCGCGATTATGCAGCAGGAGATATTCGGGCCGGTGCTGCCGATTGCGACGTTCGAGACGCTGGATGAGGCCATCGGGTACGCCAACGACTGCGAGTACGGGCTTACCTCGTCCATCTACACACGCAACCTGGATGTGGCCATGCGCGCGTGCAACGAACTGAAGTTCGGCGAGACGTACGTGAACCGCGAGAACTTCGAGGCCATGCAGGGCTTTCACGCCGGATGGCGCAAGTCCGGCATCGGCGGCGCGGACGGCAAGCACGGGGTGGAGGAGTACCTGCAGACCCACGTGGTGTATATGAACTACGACGTAAAGAAAAAGTAGGAAGGTTTAAGGTTCGAGGCGCAGCGGAAACAACATCGAAGCAAGCCGAAAACTTTAAGCGAGTTAGTGCCCCGCGGGAATGTTCGGATGGGGGCATATCCGGCGCATATACTTGCTTCGATTCCTCAAGGACCCAGAATGAAGTTTCGAATATCTTGCTTGCTTCAATTCGCATCTGTTCTTATTGCTATCGTATTGTTGCCAGCTAAGTCGTCTTCTGCGCAGGATGCAGTTTCGGCCAAGGTGTTTCTAAACTCGCTGTTTCGGCTCTACGATAACGGGAGGGGAGGGGTTGCTTACTCCAACCGGTACTACAATTCCTCTCTTCTTTCGCTTATTCGTTCGAATATCAAAGCAGTTGAAGTGAGCGGAGAAGGTATTCCTATAGCTGGAACAGATGTATTTTGCAATTGTCAGGAATGGGATGGAATTTGGGTTCACACGATGGACCTGAAGTTGGAGACTCGACAACAAGCGCAAGCTATCGTTTCTTTTTCAATCTACGCACCTAAAGACAGGCCAAAGGACGATTTGCGAACATATAAATACTCGCTTGTTTGGGAACAGGGACAGTGGCGTATTTACGACATCATATATCTCTATGATCCAGGCAGTGAGCAAGGCCAGCCCATATCCCTACGCAAGGGCCTCCAAGAGGATATTGATTATTACTCTCACCTGGCCAAGCCGTGAGCTGCAAGGTAAATGCCCGCGCTAAAGCCACATTATTATTCAGGTTGCATTCAGGGGCCTGAAGGCCCCTGCTCCCTCCGAAAGCAAACAACGGCAAGGACGAATACAGAGATTCTTTCCCTTCGACAAGCTCAGGGTCAGAATGACAAACAAGAAAGCATCGACAGAGATTCTCTGCCTTCGGCACAGAATGACGTACTGTGATGCGATAAAACCGCATGATTGGGGTACACGGCAACACAACTCAATTCATTTCTTCGCGCGTGCGGTGGGATAGTCCTGCCACAGATACTCCAGCGCTTCGGGAAGAATCTGCGCGCGCACTGCCCTGTCGGTATGCCCCGCATTGCGGGCAAAGACCAACTGATAGTGGTACCCCTTGGCGGTGAGCACCTTGGCCATGTTCTCGTTGGCCGCGACCCAGTCGTGCATATTGGGACCCTCCGACGGCGGCGGCCCATAGTTGTCGCGATCGCCGACCTCCATCCAGATGCGCAGCGGCTTTACCGGACTCTGCGGAATCAGGTGTTCGTGCAGCTCCCACCCGCCATGCGGCATGGCATCGTTGTGCGGCCATTGCTGATTTACAAAGGTGCCAGAGCGCGTAAGCACGCGGTGGTACCACTCGGGATGAAACCAGGCCATCGCCATGGATGCTGCACCGCCCGAGCTGGAGCCCATGGTCGCCCGCCCATCGGGATCGTCCGTCAGCTTGACATTGGCCGTCTTCTCCGCCAGCGGCAACACCTCTGTCTGCACATACTCCGCATACTTGCCGGACATGGTGTCGTACTCCAGGCCGCGCTCGCTGCCTGGCCCATCGCCGCCGCCGCTTCCAATCGCGATGGCAACTATGACGGGAATCCGCTTCTGCGCGATCAGAATGTCCAGCGTAGAGAAGCATTGTTCCCCATCCGTGCTGACCAGGAACGGCGCTGCCGTCCCAGGCACGTACTGCTTGGGCACATAGACCGACACATGCCGCGTATACGGCGCAGGATGGCTGGCGGAGACTGGGCCATTCGCTCCTGGCGCTGCCGGCGGCGCAGCAGTTGTGTCGCGCTCCACTCCGGAATAGAACTTACTATCCTTCGACTCCATGGTGAATTCGAACACCGCGCCTTTTGGCACGGTTGGGTCCACAGCCATCTCAGGCGCAGGCTTATGGGTTGGCCCAATGATGAAGTTGCCATCCATTGTCGGGGACGGAATCTGTCCATCGGGCAGCTCTACCGATTTCACCATCTCCGGCGCCAACGGGTCGCGAACCGGGGCGGGCGGGCGCGGTGGACGCGCCGCAACAGGCGGCTGCGCGGTGGATTGGGGCGGCATGGGAGCCGCAGGTGGTGTCTGGGCCAATGCCGGAGCCGTATACGCGATCAGGCCTGCCAATACTGTAACGCTCAGAAGACGAAGCATTAAATCCTCCTACAAATCTGAAAATCAATTTTGGCCCGATTGGCATGAATTGTACCGCTCCTGAGGGTTCGCAGGCTGCAAGCAATATTCGAGATCGATGACGGTGTGATACGGCGGGCGGCGATTCATGGATTGACGGCGGTGGGGGCGTGGCTATCGGGGCGCTTGGTGAGGGTGGTGAGATTGTCCAGGGTGAAGACGGTGGGGCCTGGGGTGCCATCGTCGTTCCAGAGGTCGCGCTCCGGTGCCCAGTACATGACGCCGAGGCCGTGGGGGGCCTTTTGCACGGTGTTGACGAGATCGACCATGAACTGCAGGCGGCCCTGCGGCGTGACCGGCCAGAACATGTCGCTCTGGTTGGCGACGCGGACAGGCAGATAGCCGGTCTCCATGACGATGAAGTCCTTGTGATAGCGCTTGGCGCACTGGTTCATGTTGTTCCAGAGGTCGTCGAGGGTGCCGTGGCCCCAGGGCGGATAGAAGCTTTGCGCGATGATGTCGTAGGGAACGTGTGCGGCGTTGAGGTGGTCGAAGAACCACTGGGTGGCGTCCCAGTGGCCGCCCTTGTCAATGTGGATGGCAATGCGCGGCGGGGTGCGGCCTGCGCCCTGCTTGACGCCCTTGATGCCAGCCTTCAGAAGCAGAGTCAGGTTCTTCCATTGGCGGGCTTCGTCGTAGGGCTGCTGCGGAGTGCCGGGGGTTGCGGTGGCGGGGCCAAGTTTGGCCAGGGGCCAGTCCGCGCCGACGGTGATCTCGTTGCCGACCTGGACGATGTCAGGCATAGCATCGGCGTCCTTAAGGGCCTTGACGGTGTCGCGGGCGTAGGATTGCCACTCCTTTGCGAGCGCTTTGATGTCCATACCTCGCCATGCGACCGGAGTCTCCTGGTGGCCCGGATCGGCCCACGTGTCGGAGAAGTGAATATCGAGAATGAGGGTTGCGCCGGAGGCTTTGATTTGTTTGGCCAGAGGGATGGCGGCCTCCAGCGTGTTGTTGGGAGCGTTACGCACCGGGGATACGAAGACGCGGACGCGGAAGGCATTCCATCCATGATGGCGAAGGATGGTGAGTTCGTCGCTGGGCTTGCCGTCTTCCTGATATGCGGGCAACCGGCCACGACCGGGCGAGTCGAGCGCGGAGATGTCTGCCCCGAGAAGAAATGGAGACGGAGGCGCGGTCTGCGCGAGAGCGAAGTGCGGGGCAAAGCTGGCTAGTACTAGAGGTAGCGCGGCATAGAAGCGGCTGCAGGTTTGTTGGAGAGAGGAGGGCATTGGAGCAGCATAAAGAAATGCGCGCGCCGATAGCCACATTATTATTCAGGATGGGTTTGGGGGCTAATGTGAATGGATATGAATTCATGATTGAACTAGAAACCTGCCCTCAGCGGTTAAGCCGCAAATCAAATTGAGCATGTTCAGGGCACGGGTAAACCCGTGCCCTGCCGTTCGTGACTCTCGTCGAAGTGATGAACCCGGTCCTGCCATAGAGACTGACTGACGATCCGTCTGCGTGGTAGTATCTCGGAAAGATTGTGTCCTGCTGCACGTCCGGCCCAGATTGACCATTTCAGATGAGGAGAGCCCCGTGAGCCAATATTCTCGCCGCGAATTTCTGAAGACATCGTTAGCCGTTGGAGCCATGAGTACGGTCGGCACGCTGCCGGTGTATGGCGCCACGCGTACAGCCACCGACCTGGTGACGCTGGGCAAATCGGGCACAAAGGTGACGCGACTGGCGTTTGGCACAGGCAGCAACAATGGGCACATCCAGGCCGCACTGGGGCAGGAGGAGTTTACCCGCCTGATCCACTATGCATACGACAAAGGCATCCGCTTCTTCGAGACCTCCGACTCGTATGTGACGCCGGCGATGTTAGGGGTGGCGCTGAAGGGACTGCAGCGCGAGAACTACCAGCTGATGCACAAGGTGACCACGGAGTTGAGCGTCGATCCGCAGAAGCATTTCGACGAGATGCGGAGCACGATGCAGACTGAGTACTTCGACATTATGCTGTTGCACTGGCAGCACACCGCCGACTGGCCGACTACCAGCAAGCGCTGGGCGGAGGGTATCCAGCAGGCGCAGGAGAAGAAGATCGATTTCGTCGCGCGGCGCGTCGGTGCATGGGCTGCCTGCGCTGCGCCAGATGCCCGGCAACCAGTGGCTACAGGTGGCGATGATCCGCATGAACCACAACGGCACGCGCATGGATGGGCCGAGGGCTATGCCCGCAGCAATCCGGACAACGTGGGCGAAGTGGTGGAGCACGTCAAGCAGGTGAACAAGGAAGGCATGGGCGTGATCAGCATGAAGCTGGTGGGCGAAGGCACCTTTACCACGCGCGCAGACCGCCAGGCCGCCATGCGTTTCGCCTTCAACAACGCCGGCGTGGACTGCGTCACGGTGGGA
>CAWERM010000149.1:0-10220 GCA_963810995.1 uncultured Acidobacteriaceae bacterium
TGAGCGCGGACGATGCGGAGACGGGTAAGAGGAAAGACGGAGGGAACAGAGAGCGATGAACCCAACGATTCAGACACATAACCTGACGAAGAGATTTGGCCATACAGAGGTGCTGCGAGAGATCAACCTAGCGGTGCCAGAGGGGGCGATCTACGCGCTGGTGGGGCCGAACGGCGCGGGCAAGACCACGATGATCAAGCTGCTGATGAACATTCTGCGGCCGACGGCGGGGAGCGCTCGGGTGCTTGGGCTGGAGACGCATGAGCTGGCGGGCGAGGTGTTCAGTCGCATCGCATACGTCTCCGAGAACCAGGAGATGCCGGAGGCGATGACGGTGACGGGGATGCTGGAGTATATGCGGCCATTCTATCCGCGCTGGGACCGGGAACTGGAGCGACAGTTGGTGCGGCAGTTCGATCTGCCGATGGAGCGCAAGCTGAAGCACCTGTCGCGCGGGATGAAGATGAAGGCGGCATTCGCGAGTTCGCTGGCCTACCGGCCCAAGCTGATCGTACTGGATGAGCCGTTCACGGGGCTGGACCCGTTGGTGCGCGACGAACTGATCGAGAGCCTGCTGGAACGCGCGCCGGAGACGACGATATTTCTTTCGTCGCACGACCTGGCGGAGATCGAGAGCTTTGCCAGCCATGTGGGGTATCTGGAAGAGGGGCGGATGCTGTTCTCGGAGGAGATGGCGGTGCTGGCGGAGCGCTTCCGCGAGGTGACGGTGACGCTGGCTTCGCCGGTGAAGCTGCCGCATGATCTGCCGAGCGCGTGGCTACAGGCGGAGACGGTGGACTGCGTGGTGCGGTTTGTGCATAGCGAGTATCGCGGTGAAATGAGTGAGCGCGAGGTGGCGGAGAGGTTTGCGGGAGTGCGCGATGTGGCGTGCGAGGCGATGCCTCTGCGTTCGATCTTTCTGGCAATTGCGAAGACGGGACGAATGCAAAGCCATGCGGCGCAGAGGACGGCTGTCGATGGGAGGACGCAGGCATGAGGCAGGTACTGAATATCTTTCGCAAGGACACGCGGCAGTACTGGCTGGAGATTGCGTTGTCGGTGGTGATCGCGATCGCGTTTGTCCTGATGTATCCGAGCCAATGGAAGGTCACCCACGATCAGAATGCCGACCAGCACGTGCTGTGGTTCACCGCCCTACTTATGTTGTTGCTGATCACGAGCTGGTGGTTGTTGATTGCGCGCGTCATCCTGGCGGAGAGTCTGGTGGGCGACCGGCAGTTCTGGCTGACTCGGCCGTATGAGTGGAAGAGCCTGTTGGCTGCGAAGGCGACATTTCTTGCGGTATGGATTGGCGTTCCGTATCTGGTGACGCAGGCTTATCTGCTGGCGGAAGCTGGCTTCCATCCGCTGTCTTATGTTCCGGGCCTGCTATACGGGTTGCGATGCGTGTTCCTTGTGTTTGTTCTGCCGGTGTTCTGCGTGGCCGCGGTGACATCGAACTTCGGTCGCCTTGTACTGGCAATGCTGGGCTGCTTCGTTCTGTTTACCGGCTTCATGTTTCTGGCGTTCGGACTTCCACATGGGTATATGACGTTTACCCCGTACCCGAATGCGCTGCTGTATCCGCTGCTGTTTGCGGGATGCGCGGTGGCGCTGACGGTGCAATATGCGACGCGCAGGACGTGGCTGACGCGCGGCCTGTTGATGGGGCTGTCGGTGCTGCTTGCGCTCACGGTGTTTGTCTATCGCATGCAGTCGCTGGTAGACCGGGCGTATCCGCAGCCGAGCGCGGGGAGTGCTGCACCGCTGATTATCAGGTCGATACCGACGGCGGCGCATCCGGTGGAGGCGCGTTTCTGGGACAAGGAAGACTACATCGACCTGCCGGTGAAGTATTCGGGCGTTGCCGACGGAACTGCGGTGTTCGGCGACGATATGAAGTTCACGATTACAGCCACAGACGGCAGCCGATGGAGTTCGCCGTGGCAAGCGATCCAGGAACGGATTCTGTCGGGCAGTCAATATGCCGAGGTCCATCTGATGGTCAGCCCGGAGATCTACGACAGGTTCAAGCAAAGGCCGGTGACGCTACAGGTCACCTTCGCGGTGCGCCGCTACCAGTCCGACACCGTGACGCGTGTGCCGTTTCCTATGCACGAGACGGCAATTGCCGGGTTGGGAATATGCGCGTGGAAGTACGAGGGCCCTGCAATTCTGAACTGTAGAGCTGCCCTGCATGAGACCGCGCTGATGCATGTGGCGGTGCAATGGTCGACGGCCAATTGCACCGAGCTGCGTACACTAGCGAACACGATAGCCGAGACCGACGACTGGATCGAGCCCTATGGACCTGAGTTTTCCCTGGTGTCCGTCTGGGACCGATCGATGATGTTCGGCTATGGCGCAGGCGACGCGCGCGGGCGTGTATGCGAGGGCAACCCGATGACGGTGACGCAATATCACCTGGTGAACCGAACGCAGAGCGACATGACGCTGACGAACATACAGCTTCCGGTCGAGGTACATCCGACATAGGCCGCCGGACCGAGGGGAAGTGAAGTATGAAGCAAGTGTTATCTATATTTCGCAAGGATGCACGGCAGTTCTGGCTGGAGATTGCGGTGTCGCTGACGATAGCGGCGGCGCTGGTGATTGTGCTTCCGATGCAGTGGAATGGGCCGGCGGAGACAGTGTGGGGCGCGAACAACAACCGCATGATGGACGTCCTGATGATGAGTCGCGGGCTGGACGTGCTGCTGGTAATCAGTTGGGTGATGCTGACGATGCGCGCAGTCCATGCGGAGGGGCTGGTAGGCGACCGGCAGTTCTGGCTGACGCGGCCGTATGAATGGAAGAGCCTGCTGGGCGCGAAGGCGTTGTTTGTGGCGGCGTTTGTGGTGGCGCCGCTGGTGATGGCGCAGTGCCTGTTGCTGCTGAGGGCGGGACTGAATCCGGTGGCGTCGGCGGGAGGGCTGGCGTTCAACCTGCTGCTGATTGTGGGGATGGTGGTGCTGCCGCTGATGGCGATTGCGGCGGTGACGGTGGACTTTGCGCGTATGACGTTGACGCTGCTGGGGGTGGTGCTGGGCGTGGGTGTGCTGGTGTTCGTGATTACGATGCACAGGTCGCTCACGGTCCAGGGGCCTCTGATCGGCAGCCTGATCTTTACGGCGATCGGCGATCCGTTCCTGCCTAGTCGCGATTTGGTCTCGACGGGGCACCATTCGCAACTGCCGATTGCTCTGCTGCTGCTGGCGGTGAGTGCGATAGCGATTGTGGTGCAGTACGCACGGCGGCGGACGGCGATCTCGCGGGCGATATTGCTGGCTCTGCCGGTGGCGCTGACCGCGCTGGTGCTGCTGACGGCGCACGGCAGCGGGCCGGCGCATCCATTTAGCGATCCCTCCTACGCACGGCTGGCCGCGGGCGCGACGCCGCCGGTGGAACTGACGTATGCGCCGGACGAGAAGCACCCGTTGTATGTATCGAAGGGCGAGGACCCGGTGGGCGTGCGGATTCCGATTCGGATAACGGGGATGGCGGCGGACCGGGCGGTGATTGCGGGGGCGTATCCGAGGGTGACGATCACGGGCGCGGACGGATATGTGTGGAGCGAGAACACGAGCGAGTTCTATCCGGAGAAGTTTGTGCCGACGAGCTTGAGAACGCATGATGGGTTCAAAATTCCGCGCGCGTTCTACGACAGGCTGAAGAGGGGGCCGGTGACGATCAGCCTGAACTTTGCGCTGACTGAGCTACAGGCGACGAAGTCGGTGCGCATGGCGATGCCGTTGGGCGATGTGAGCGTGGCGGAGTACGGCGTGTGCAGCCGGAAGTACTTGCATCAAGCCTTGATTACATGCCGAACGGCGTTGAAAGAACCTCCGCTGACGTATGCAAGCGCGGACTGGCAGGAGACGCCGTGCGCGGCGGGGCAGACGGAGCTGCAGGAGGTGAGGGGAGACTACTGGGTGGGGATGCTGGACGCGGACCCGGCGGAGTTCGGCATTTCGCCGATTTTGTCTACTGGTTTCGCTTTCATGCCGGACATGAACAATGCGACGGGCGGGAAGTATCTGTGCTCGGGGTCGATGATTACGCTGACGCAGTACAAGCTGGTAGGACGAGTGCAGACCAGTTTGGTGATGAGCGGATTTCAATTGCCGGAGGATTGAGGAGAGGTTCGAGGTGGGGTATGAGCCATGGGGTATGAGCCATGAGGGGTAAGCGCTCGACAGTCGAGGTCGTGGTGGGTATGAGCATGGTGTGTGTGTTGCTGGCTGTAGGAGCGGTTGCGCAGACGAATGCTCCGGCGGTTGCAAACACAGTAGTGGCAACTCAAGACTTCAAGCCGATCCTGTTTGAGGTGGTGTCGATACGACCCTTCAAGGGGAGTGGCACGCGTCCAAAAGGCTTCACCGATGACGGGTTTTCCGATGAGGGACAAAGGCCGATGGTGCTCCTCATGGGGATTTGCCCGGAGTGCAAGGCTATTGAGGGACTGCCGGATTGGGCCAGGAACGACGTTTACACCATTGATGCAAAGGTCGCCGATGCCGATGTGACGCGATGGAAGACGTTGAGCGTGAAGCAGCGAGAGCTCGCCATGCAAGCCATGATGGAAGACCGATTCAAGCTGAAGTCCCATCACGAGACGAGGGTGATGGCGGGATTTGCTCTGGTGGTTGCGAAGAACGGCCCCAAATTCAAGGAGTCGGTTCCCGGCGACCTTTATCCTGGCGGGCTCAAGGGCGTCAACGGCGGGCCGTGGTTGGGAATTGTGGAGACCGGGCCCGGTGTGGAGACCGGACAGCACGTATCGATGGAGGAGTTGGCGAATTTCTTGTCGGGCCCGGCGGGACGGCCAGTTACAGACCAGACTGGACTCAAAGGATTTTACGATTTCAAGTTCACGATCGAGCCCCCCGATCCATCGACAACAGCGGAGCCCACTATGCCCGATTGGCCTTCCATCGTCACCATGATTCTGGAGCAACTTGGACTGAAGCTGGAATCGGGGGTCAAGATCCCAGTCGAATACCTTGTGGTCGACCACATTGAGAGGCCGACGGAAAACTAGGGGGATGTATGCGATTGGGAGGCGGACGAAATGCGGAATGTAATCTGGCGGCGGTAGTCTACGGGATGGACCGTTGACATACGATTTTTATCGTACTATGCTGTCGGAATGAAGAACAGGTAATAAAGTTGTGAATTGCATCTATCGATTCCGATTCGTGAACGTCTCGAGTGTGAGCGTTACCATCGAGAGGCATTCAGAAACTAAGCAGTGCCAACGATCGTGAGCAAGAAAGAGAGGTCAGTCCATGATGAACAGGCCTGTCGTATTGCGGGTGAAGTGCAGACTATGGAAGATGTTTCTGGCAACTGGATGCGTGGTGCTGGCGGGGCAGAGCGGGCTGGTGCAGACCAGCGCGGCGCAGGACGCGGCACGACCGACGATTGATCTGCCGCCGCCTCCACACAGTGTGCGCGCCAATCACAGTGCGATGCCGATGATCGAGGTGCAGCAGCCGGAGTTTCCCGCGGAGGTTAGTCTTGCGAACCACGGAGACAAGGACTGGCTGGAGTCCGCGCAGGTGAAGAGCCGACCCAGGCGGAGATTGTGAGCGCGAAGCTGGGGTGGGCGTACGTGCTGGACAGCGGGTTGGAGTTCCACGCTGGCGAGGTGTATAGCCCGGTCGGCGGAGTGGGCGGAGGCGGATCGTTTCAGGTGCCTGCCAGAGTGTGGCTCCGCGGGCGGATGCGAAGGGCTTCCTGGCGTTTGTGGAGGAGGTGACGTTTGCGGATGGGACGGTTGTCGATGCCGATCATGCGAAGGTGACGGCGTTTTACAAGGCATGGAGCACTGGAGCGAACGCGAGGCAAGGTGGTGGCAGCACCGGCAGTGGCACCGGCTCAGCAGAATATTGCTGGAGGCACAGCAGGGACCGGGCCGGCACGGACGCCGAACCTGAAGCCGATTTCGTTTGACGTGGTCTCGTTCCGCAAGTCGGAGCAACCGGGCCCGGGGAGGGAGTTTCCAGCGGACGGCGATTTTATTGCGTATCACGGTTCGACCATTGACGATCTTCTGCTGTTCGCGTACGGTGGAATCAAGAGTAGTAACGGGTTCTTCCTGATCAGCGGCGAGCCGGACTGGGTGAAGACGGAGTACTACGAGTTCCAAGCGAAGGTGGCGCCGGAGGACGTGGCCGAGTGGAAGGCGATGACATTGACCGACAAGCGCTATATGGTGCGGCGGCGCTGGAGGATGCACTGAAGCTGAAGGTGCATGACGACACGGAAGAGCATCCGGTGTACAACCTGGTGGTGGCGAAGGGCGGGCCGAAGTTGATGGAGTATGAGCCGGGCGATACGGTGACGCCCTCGTATCCCGGAGCCCAGGCGATGACGGGCAAAGTGCTGAGATGGTTCGATCCGTTCAATCTGGTGTGCCAGGACACCACGATGGCGGAGCTGGTGAATTCGCTGAGCGGGCCGGACCGGGCGGGACGGGTGGTGATCGACAAGACGGGATTGACGGGCGCGTACGACTTTACGGTGCCGATTCCCTATCGGCCGCTGCCGGAGCAGTTCAAGCAGATTGCGGAAGATTCCGGCGTGCCGACGATGTTTGAAGGGCTGAAGCAACTTGGGCTGCAGCTGGTGCAGGCGAAAGGACCGATTAACGGAATTGTGGTGGACCACATTGAGCGGCCACCGGAGAACTAAAGCATTTTTGCAAAATGCGGGGATTTGTCCCCTTCGATTCCGCTCAGGGTCAGAATGACAATATGAGACAGAGGACGAAGGAAAAATCGGTATCATTGCAAACGAAGCTGGATTGGCAAACGTCTTAGAGATGAATTCTTCCAACCACCGTGATTTTTCTTTCTGCGCGAGAACTCTCATGGAACCTGCGGAACGGTTAATGCGTAGAGATGGATAACGAGGCTCAAGAAAGACGGTGCGAGTGAAGATCCGACAGAGTGTGCGTAGGTCTGGATGGGGAGGGAAGCGCCTGCTGCTATGGGCGCTTGCGTGGCTGAGCGTTGCAGGACTGGCGGTGGCGTCGGAGTATCACGGCCAGGTGACGTTTGGGGGGCTGCCGGTGCCGGGCACAACGGTGAAGGTGACGGCGACGCAGGGCAACAAGACGGCGGTTGCGATCACGGATGATCAGGGCGTGTATTCGTTTCCCGATCTGGCGGACGGGAAGTGGACGATCGAGATCGAGATGACGGGCTTTGCGCCGATCAAGCAGGAGGTGACGGTTGCGCCGAATGCCGTGGCGGGCGTGTTTGAGATGAAGCTGCTAAGCCTGGACGAGATGCGTGCATCGGCCAAGCCGGTAACGGTGGATACAACGGCGGCGGCGACGACGGCGACATCATCCCAGGCCTCAGAAGCGAGACCTGGGGCACCCGCAGCTGCAGGCGCGACACCGGCGGCGGCGGCGAAGAAGGGTGCGGCGGCAAAGACAGCGGATACCGGCACGGCATCACCTGCGGCCCCGGCAGCAGCACCTCCGCAGGACGAGACGGCGCAGCAGGCCAATGATGGATTTCTGATCAATGGCAGCGTGAACAATGCGGCCACATCGCAGTACTCGATGTCGCAGGCGTTCGGCAATAACCGCAATGGGGGAAGGTCGCTGTATAGCACGGACCTGAGCCTGGTTCTGCGGAACTCTACGTTCGACGCCAAGCCGTATTCTCTGGCCGGGGTGGACACTGCGAAGCCGCCCTACAACTTCATGACGGGAAGTGTGGGTTTTGGTGGGCCGCTGAAGATCCCCCATCTGCTGCCGCCGACGCGCGCGCCCTATTTTTATGTTTCTTATTCACGGACAGAAAACAAGAACGATTCGACCGCGTCGGTCCTGGTGCCGACCGCAGCGGAGTGGGGCGGGAACCTGTCGCAAGCACCTAACGTGACGGCGATCTACGTTCCACCCGACATAGCGACAATATCGCCGAGCTGCAACAGCTATCTGCTTGGCACAGGCCTGACGCAGAGCGCGATCAATGCGGGCACGGCACAGTTTGCGGGGAATGTGATTCCATCGGCGTGCATCGGCAAGGTGGCGCAGAACCTGTTCAATCTGAACTTTTATCCAGCGCCGAATGTCGTGGGAAATCCGGTGTACAACTATCAGGTTCCACTAGTCGGCAGCACCCATACGGATGTGTACCGGACGCAGGTTTACAGACAGATTGGGAGCAAGGACAACGTGAATGGCAATTTTTACGTGTCGAGCTCACGATCTGGCAGCGAGAGCCTGTTCAACTTTAACGATACGAACCACTCTCTGAACGCCAACGCCAGTGCGGGTTGGTACCATCGGCTTACGACGCGGCTATCGTTGACTACGAACTATTCGTTCAGCCGATCGCGGAACCAGGCGGTGCCATTTTTTGCGAACCGTCAAAACGTATCGCTGAATATGGGGATTTCAGGGAACCTACAGGATCCAACCGACTACGGTCCGCCCAGCCTGGGCTTTAGCAGCGGCATCACCGGGTTGTCGGATGGAAACAGCGCCAACAACCGCAGCGAGACCAACTCCGTTTCTGTTTCCATGCAGTGGTACCGCTTCAATCACAATGTACAGGTGGGCGGAGATTTTCGACGCCAGGAGTCTAACTACTTTTCGCAAGCGAACCCGCGTGGGAACCTGAGTTTCAACGGAGCAGCGACACAGGAGATCCAAGTGGTGAATGGAGTGCCGACGCCAGTCGCGGGCACAGGCTCCGATTTTGCGGATTTTCTGCTGGGGCTGCCGGACACAAGCAATATTTCCTACGGCAACCCGGACAAATATCTTCGCCAATCGGTTTACGATTTGTACGCCAACGACGATTTCCGGGTGAACCCGGAGTTGAGCATCAATGCGGGGGTCCGCTGGGAGTATGGCGCGCCGGTGACGGAGACCCAGGGGCGGCTGGTGAATCTGGACATTACGCCGGGATTCACGAGCGAAGCGCCGGTGCTGGGGAGCAACCCGGTAGGCACGCTGACGGGGCAACACTATCCAGGGGCATTGCTGCGGCCGGACAGGAGCGGAATTTCGCCGAGGCTTGCAATTGCGTGGCGACCGATCTCGGGGTCGTCGCTGCTGGTGAATGCGGGATATGGCATCTATAACGATACCTCGGTGTATCAAGCGACCGCCTATCAAATGGCGACGCAGCACGGCACCCAACAGACACCGCTTTCGACGAGTTTGAGCGTATCCAACAGCCCTGCCTGCCGGTTCACCATAATACCGGCGTCATCAACACCAGCGAATCCATTCTCGGTCCCGTGCTCGACGACCACGCCGGACGTATTTGCGGTGGACCCGAACTTCCGGGTCGGCTATCAGCAGGTGTGGAGTCTACAGGTGCGGCGCGATCTACCCGGATCGCTGCAACTGTCGGTGACCTACCAGGGTTTCAAGGGGACGCGGGGCGTGCAGGAGTATCTGCCGAACACCGCGCCTCCCGGAGTAACGAACCCGTACGCTGCACATCCTGAGGGCTATCTGTACCGCACGTCCAATGGGGATTCGACGCGGGAGGCGGGGATCGTGTCGTTGCGGCGAAGATTGCGCAGCGGATTGGCTGCGGGCCTTACCTATACTTACTCGAAGTCGCTGGACGACGACTATTCGCTCAGTGGGCAGGGAGGTGTCAGCAATAGCTCCGGAGTCGCCCAGGACTGGACCAACCCAGGCGGGCAGCGCGGGCTTTCGACCTTCGACCAACGGCATGTACTGAGTGCGAACGCGCAGTACACGACGGGCATGGGGCTTGGGGGTAAGACGCTGATGAGCGGATGGAAGGGACTGGCCTACAAAGAGTGGACGGTGCAGACCACGATCACCCTGGCCAGCGGAACGCCGCAGACCCCGATCTACGGCGGCGCGTCGACGCCCGGAACGGGAGTAAGCAGTGCTATCCGGCCCAATCTAACAGGGGTGTCGCCTTACTCTGGGTTGGCAGCGGGCCACCATTTGAACCTGAATGCGTACTCTGTGCCATCCGGGCAGTGGGGAGATGCGCGGAGAGACTCGATCACGGGGCCGAACCAGTTCAGCCTGAATGCCTCGATGGCCCGCACCTTCCGTCTGCATGCAAAATACAACCTGGATACCCGGCTGGATGCGACAAATATACTCAACCACGTTACCTATTAGGATGGAACACAACTTATATTCCTAACAGCACGCAGTTTGGCGCTGCACAGGGGCCCAATCCAATGCGCAGCCTGCA
>CAWERM010000150.1:0-19660 GCA_963810995.1 uncultured Acidobacteriaceae bacterium
CGCGTACTCAATGATGTCCTTGAACGAGACCCAGTACGGCACCGGCAGAATCACCTCATCGCCGTGGTCCACCAGCACCTGCACTGCGTTGAAGATGGCCAGCTTGCCGCCCGCGCTGAATACACACTCGTCGATGCTGTAGCTGGAGCCGAAGTCGGCGGCGTGGCGCTCCACCACGGCCTTGCGCACCTCGGGGATGCCGGCGACCGCTGTATAGCGCGAAAAATTCTTCTCAATGGCCGCGATGGCCGCGTCCTTGATGTGCTGCGGCGTGTCGAAATGCGGCTCGCCCGCGCCGAAGTTGGCCAGGTCGATCCCAGCCGCCGTCATCTTCAGCGCCTCCGCCGTAATCGCCATGGTCGCTGAAACTTCAATCCGGTTGATCCGATCCGTCAATACCTTGGTCATGGTTGTGCTCATACTTCCAGTCTCGCAGATTTACCCGGCGAGATAAAGTGATTCTGGAGGCATATGGAGGGTAAGTTTGAACTCCGGGGCAATCGAAGTTACTTGTAACGACGTTTATAGGGATTTATCGTTCGCAACCTCGCTGAACGAGGGGCTCGCTCCCATCAGCAGTTAAAGCAGTGACAACTCATATTTAACTGACATGGTGAAGCTACTTCGATTCGGCTCAATGATGAACAGGGGGTATCCTGAAGCATAGGAGCAGGAAATGAGCTTGCACTACGTGAATGCGTTTGCCCCAGAACTACCCTACACGCTTCGGGAACAAGTTCTTGATTACGCAAGGTCTGTTGAAGCGGCTTCACAGGAAATTTCTAAAGAAGCCGAGGTCAAGCTTACGGACGAGTTTCGCGATCAACTGGTTTTGGTAGCAGCCGTGCGCAAGCTGCACTCAATTTGTTCGTCAAGTTATTGGCTGCTCTACAACTCAACAAGGTTGTTGGGGAACGATGTAAGCGGGGTTCGGGTCGGAGGCACCACTTTCTCACCCGAGAGTGCAAATTTCCGTCAGTTAGGGACGCTTCTCAGCGACTTGGAAGCAGTTTTGAACGACCAGGGCCTCAGCATTGAAGTTGTTCGCCAGCCGTACCCTCAGATTCTGCACTTCTTGGCAAATGAACGCAGACCAGATCAGTAATGCAATCCGACAATTCGCGAGACAGCACCGAACGGCACTCGATTTCCTGAATGCGCGGCAAACCCAACTTCTCGAGGTTGGAGCGATGGTTGGTGTGGTTCAACACTATCGTGCCTTTGGGTACAACACCGCTATTCAGAATCCTACAGGCACGCAAGAATTCCGAGTGAAGCTAAGCACCAGAGGACACCCTGCGGACTACTCGCATGTGGTCTGTGAGCGCGGAGCAGATGTCTTCGAATTGCATTCCAATCTCAGCGTTTTCGGTGGTCGAGACTCGGGGATCTATTGCGTGGACGTGGCGATTGTGAACTCCGGCGTAGTCCCAACAAAGAAAAGCAAGAAGGGATCAGACACACTGAAAAACAGTGAACTGATCAGTTTTGCCGAGGCCAAGAAGCTTGTCATCTATCCGATGCTCTTAGCTCAATTCGTGGGAATCGTTCACGAAATAAAACCGAAGTTCCTCAGAAGGAATAAGAAATATTGCCTCGGCAATGATCATCTGCATCCGGCGTTAATTGCCCTCGGCAACCTGACTCCGAACGCAAATGATATTTTGCGCAGTTTCAATCGTCGGAAATACAAGATTGTGGTTGCAGAAAACTTCGATATTCGCCTTTCGGCAGCAGCAAGAGCAAGCGACCTGTCCCCATTCGTTGGAACCATCTCGGAACTGCTTCAGCGCGCCCCCAGCACGCAAGCGTCCTCCGTTGAGGGCACTCTTGCAAACGATGACGACGTTGAAGACCTTCCGAAAATCATGGCGCCTGCGGCAGGTAGACCGACACTCGGGAGAGAACTCTCGGACGATGAAATCCCATTCTGAATCTGTCACCGCTTCCCTTTACAATCTGATATCAAATTGCACTCCGTAGCTCATAAAACTCTAGGGAACAGACTAGTACCGAGAAGTCGGCATAGGACGTGAAACACCACTCCATTGACGCTCGGCAAACAGTCATTGCACCGCCTCATAAGTGCATCTTCGCCTCTACACAATCCGGCCGTCGCGGATGTGGACCTTGCGGCTGGCGTAGGACGCGGCCTCCGGGTCGTGCGTGATCATCAGGATGGTCTGCCCGGTGCGCTCGTTCAGGTCCTTCATCACCTTCAGCACGGCGGTCGAGTTCTGGCTGTCCAGGTTGCCGGTCGGCTCGTCGGCCAGCAGGATGGCCGGATGGTTCACAATGCCGCGCGCAATCGCCACCCGCTGCTGCTGCCCGCCACTGAGCGCCCGCGGCTTGTGCTTCAACCGGTCGTCGATCCCCAGCAGCTTCAGCACCTCCACAAACTCCGGCGTAAATTTTGTCGCTCCGCCCGCCGATGTACTCCACGATCTTGATGTTGTCCTCGGCCGACAGCGTCGGCAGCAGGTTGTACTTCTGGAAGACGAATCCTACGGTCGTCTTGCGCAGGTCTGTCCGCTCCCGGTTCGACATGCGGCGCCAGGTCTTTGCCGTCGATCACCACCGTCCCCGCGGTCGGCGGCGTCAGTCCTCCCAGAATATGAAACAGTGTCGACTTGCCCGACCCCGACGCGCCCACGATGGCCACAAACTCGCCACGCGCAATCTCCAGGTCCACGCCGCGCAGCGCATGAACATCCACATCACCCACATGGTAGACCTTGGTCAGCCCACGCACGCGTATGATCGGCTCCGATCCCACTCCGCGCTCACTCATAGGACAGCGCCTCGGTCACATCCTGCCGCACGGCCTTCACGCCGGGAACCACCGCGCCCAGTATCGCTCCCACAATCGCAATCGCGCCCGCGATCGGCCACCAGGCATACACCGTCTCCTGCACCAGGCTGCCCGGCTCAAAGTGCTTCATCATCCACTGCGAACCGTAGGTCATCACAATCCCCAGCAGCGTCCCGCCCATGGCCAGCAGCACCGTCTCGCGCAGCAGAATGCCCAGCACCAACCCCGACCCGCCGCCCACAGCCTTAATGATTCCAATCTCGCGCGTCCGTTCCAGCACCGCCGTGTACATCGCCATGAACACCACGATGAAACCAACCACCACCGCAATGAAAATAACCACGTCGATGAAATCGCGCAGCATTCCGATATTGCTGACGTCATATGCACTCAGCAACGCGTCCATCGAGTAAACCTGATCATCGTGCAACGCCAACTTGAGCTGGTCCGCCACCTGGTCCGCCAGGGCTGAATCGTCCAGCTTCACATAGATCATCGTCAGATGTCCGGGAGTTCCCACAATCGTCTGCAGCGCATTCAGCTTCACTGCGATGCGCGCGCCTTTGCCGCTACGCATGATTCCGGAGATATTCCAACTGTGCGCAATCAAGTCGATCCTGCTATCCACACGCAGATGGTGCTTCTTCGCGTAGTCCTCATCCACGATCATGTCATCGTCGTTGACCGGATCGCGGCCTGTAACGTATTCGAACCCGCCGCTCATCTTGTTGAAGGCTGCGAAATCGATCCCGAAGACCGAGTCTGGAAACTGTATCGACTGCGCCACCACGCCCGTCACAGCCGTGACGTGCGGCTGCTGCATCAGGAACGGAAGGTATTTGTCGCTCAGCGGCGCCCCACTCAAGCTCGACATTATCGACGACCCCGCAGGCCGCACCACAACGTCGGCGCCAATTGCCTTGGTCCTGTCCTTGGTCGCGTCCAGCGTGCCATGGCTCACCCCCACCAGGGTCAGGATCATGGTCACTTCCACCGCGATGGCTAGCACGCTCAGCAGCGTCCGCACCGGCCGGTGGGTCAGGTTCGCGAAGATCAGCTTGTTCAACACCGTGGTTAAGTCTACCCCACTCACGCGGTCCTTCTCTCTCACCGGGAAATGCCGCCCATCAATCCGGTGCGCATATACTGAATTTGCTCCTGCTCTCTCAATATCCTCATGAAGAAAAAACTCCGCATCGGCATTCTCTTTGGCGGGCGCTCCGGCGAACACGAAGTCTCGCTGCTCTCTGCCGCCTCCATCCTCAAGGCCATCGACCGAAAACGCTACCAGGTCGTCCCCATCGCCATCGACAAGCAGGGCCGCTGGCTCAGCAGCGAGGCGTCGCAGCGACTGCTCGATGGCCCCGCACCGGCACTGCTCAGCACATCCAGCAAGGCCGCCTCCGAGGTTGCCGCCGAGTTCGCCACCGCAGCCGCCGTTCTGCGCAGTGGCGAAGCACTCAACATCCCGCCGCTGCCGCCGCACCCGATGCGGCGCGCCTCCGACTTCCTCGAGCGCAGCACCGGCGCCGAGCTGGCACAACCCGGCAACCCGCTGGCCGCATCGTTCGATGTCATCTTCCCGGTCCTTCACGGCACATTCGGCGAGGACGGGACCATCCAAGGCCTCTTCGAACTGGCCGACATCGCCTACGTCGGCTCCGGCGTTCTCGGCTCCGCCGCCGCCATGGACAAGGACACCATGAAGCGCCTCTTCGCCGCCGCTGGCCTGCCTCAGACGCCGCACGTCGCCCTGCTGCGCAGCCAGTGGCGCACCGACCCCAAACGCGTCACGCGGCTCATCGAAAAGTCGCTGCGCTATCCGCTCTTCGTTAAGCCGGCAAATCTCGGTTCCTCGGTCGGTATTAGCAAGGTCCACGCACGCAGCGAGCTGGCTGCTGCCATCGATCTCGCTGCCGGCTTCGACCGCAAACTCATCGTCGAGCAGGGAGTCGGCGGTCCGGGCGTCAAGCCGCGCGAGTTAGAAGTCGCCATCCTCGGCAACGAGGAACCGGAAGCCTCGGTGGTCGGCGAGATCGTCCCCAACAAGGAGTTCTACGACTACGAATCGAAGTACGCCGACTCGCCCGAAGACCCCTCCATCCCCATCATTCCTGCCAAGCTTACCGCCGCAGAATCGAAGCAGGTACGCGCCATGGCGCTGGCCGCCTTCCGCGCCTGCGACTGCTCCGGCCTGGCCCGCGTCGACTTCCTCATGGAGCCGGCACGCGACGCCAAAGGCCGCAGGATCAAGAAGCCGCGCATCTTTCTGAGCGAAATTAACACCATGCCGGGATTTACCAGCATCTCCATGTATCCCAAGCTCTGGCAGGCCAGTGGCATCCCATACCGCAAGCTCATCGACCGCCTGATCGCGCTCGCCCTGGAGCGTCACCGCGAGAAGCAGCAGACACGCTTCACTCTAAGCTGATTCGGACTCGCAAGCTGCGCCCACAGGTTCTAAGATTAGGAGACGGACCCGTGAGTCCATTCAAACCGGTCCGGAGGAGTCGCCTTGATCAAGAAAGTCATCTTCGCGCTATTGCAGTTTCTGCTGTTTCTGGTCGTGTTTGCAGTTGGCACGTTCGTCCTGCCTCTGCTCAACATCTCTTACGTCACATCGTGGGCCAACGGGACTCGTGGCTTCGAGTGGGACGGCATTCTCCTGATGCTGGCGATCTCCCTGCTGATTATCGTTATCGAGGCGCTGCGCAAGAGGCTTCGTTCCGCGGCCCCATGGACGACGATGGCCCTGGCGCTGGCCGCAATCCTAGGGCTTGCTATGAAGTTCGGATTTAAGGACCTGCAACCGTAGCCGCACTAGGAGATCGATCGCCGCTCTACGCACAGCAACCATGGATGTTTCCCGCGATCCGTAGCTCGCTCACTTTTCCTTTGATAAACTGTAGTCAGAGGTCGACGGCCCTCATTCTGCAACCGTCGCCATTCAATTTCATCGAATAGACAGGTTGTACCCAGACATAGATAGAGGCGATACCTCTCCGCCCAGGTTGCAAACCCGGATATTGCTTCATTTAAAGGATGGTTTCTCCTATGAGCCTGCCTACTCCAAATCCATTCATCCCCGACGTTGGCTGTCCCGACTTTTCCGCGCTCCGGATTGCATATTTTTCCATGGAGATTGCTTTGTCTCCGGCGCTGCCCACCTACTCCGGCGGTCTTGGAATGCTTGCTGGCGACACCCTGCGCGCCGCCGCGGACATGGCCGCGCCGATGGTCGCGGTCTCGCTGGTGCATCGTCGCGGGTACTTCCGCCAGCACCTGGACGCAGTCGGTCAGCAGACTGAGTCCGACGTGCCATGGTCGCCCCAGAATGCGCTTCCCAGCGCGCGTCAGGTGGTTACCATTACCATGCAGGGGCGCGAACTCTCGATCTGCGCCTGGCGCTTCGATGTGATGGGTGTGGCCGGACACATCGTCCCGGTCTTTCTACTGGACACCGATCTGGAGAGCAACACGCCCTATGACCGGCGGCTCACCGACTACCTCTACGGAGGCGACTCCTACTACCGCCTCTGTCAGGAGACGGTGCTCGGCCTGGGCGGCGTTGCCCTGCTACGTGCGCTTGGCATGGAGCCCGAGGTATATCACATGAACGAGGGCCATGCCGCGCTGCTCACCATCGGCCTGCTGGAGGAGCGCATGGGCACTGCCTCGCTCGAACAGGCGACCGAGGATGACGTCGCCGCTATCTCACAACTATGTGTCTTCACCACCCATACGCCGGTGCCTGCCGGACACGACCAGTTCGGCACCGACCAGATGTACGCTGTGCTCGGTTCTCAGCGCGGCAATGCCATCGAACGGTTCAGTTGTCTGCACAATGCACTGCTCAACATGACCTATCTCGCCCTGCGCTTCTCGCGCTATGTCAACGGCGTCTCCATGCAGCACGGCAAGGTCTCGCAAGAGATGTTCCCCGAGTACCGCATCCACTCCATCACCAACGGCGTTCATGCGGCCACCTGGATATCCGAACAATTGCAGGCTGTGCTCGATGACGGTATCCCGGAGTGGCGGCGCGACAACCAGTACTTCCGTTCCATCTACGGGGTCCCACTGTCCAAGATCGCGGACTGCCATGTAAAGACCAAGCAACTCCTGCTCGATGAGGTGGCCCGCCGCACCGGTCAACAGTTCAATCCCCGGGTCTTGACCCTGGGATTTGCACGCCGCGTGGCAACCTACAAAAGAGCCAGCCTGCTCTTCTCCGATCCCAAGCGCCTGGCCAAGCTCGCCAAAAAGATCGGCGGACTACAGATCCTGTTTGCCGGTAAGGCGCATCCGGCGGACGCCGCGGGCAAGGGCCTGATCCGCGAAGTATTTGCCGCAGCCGCCAGCCTGGAGGCAGCAGGCGTCAATATCCTCTATCTGGAGAACTACGACTGGGAACTAGGCGCCCTGTTGACCCAGGGCGTCGATGTGTGGGTCAATACGCCGCGCCGCCCCTATGAAGCCTCCGGCACTTCTGGCATGAAGGCCGCACTGAACGGCGTACCCAGCCTCAGCGTGCTCGACGGATGGTGGATCGAGGGCTGCGCGGAGAACGTCACCGGATGGGCCATCGATAAGACCGACGACGAGGAGGCCGAAGCAGCCAGCCTCTACGACAAACTGGAGAACCTGATCGCGCCGCTCTACCAAAGACCCCACGCCTGGGCGCGCATGCAACAGCACTGCATCGGCGTCAATGGCATCTTCTTCAACACCCACCGCATGTTGGGCCAATACCTCTCCAACGCTTACTTCCCGCAGATTTCACCCGAAGCGGCATACCCGGTATCGACCGCCCTGTTGGGAGCTTCCACAACATCCTCTGACGGCAGGCGCGCCGGAAAACACTCATCCGGCGAGTCAGACTCCTCGCTCGAAGAGACTGCCCTCGTATAACAAATTCTCAGTTACGCACTGACTCTCAACTTACAGCCGGCAACCGGCAACCTTCTTCTACCGCAACTCGGTGTGGATCACGCGCACCTCGGGCATCTGCTGGTTCCAGTTCTCCGGCACTGTCTCGAAGGTCAGGCGGAACTCGCGGTCGTCGCCCGGCTTCAGCGGGGCCGCACTCACCGGCTCAATGTCGATGTAAGGCTCCTTCATGCGAATTAGGGTGAGCGGCACCGTGTCAATCTGCGGGGCGAGTTCCACGTCGTTCTGAAACACCGCCTGCACCGTAACTGCAAACACTGTGCGGTCGCCGGTGTTGACGATATGGCCATCCAGATAGGTCTGCTTGCCACCCGTAAGGTTCGTCGACTCGCTCATCGCAAACTGGGTCAGCGGAAGACTGGTCGCGTACGTGTCCGCGGGCAGCAGCGTGTTGGGCGCGGGTGCCGGCTTCTTCCACCCAAAAAATACAAGCGCGCCAACCCCTACCAGCACAATCAGCGCGGCCACTCCCCAGGTCGCCAACGGAAGGCCGCCGCGCTCCTCCGGCTCCGCAGTAAAGATCGGCGCTGTACTGCCTGGTTCGCCCTGCCCGCCGCTACGGGCATCGTCGAGTTCGCTCATAAGCCGAAATTCTATACCCCGCGAGGGGTTCGGCAACATATCCCCCAAAAAGGTCGCCGAATGACCCAAAAGGAGGATGTTCACTCACTTAAGTACCAGACTAAGGTGATATCGTCGTTAGCCCTAATCTGGGCCGGAAAAGGGACGCGTCGAACGCAGATCAACTGAGATCCAAGCAGCATCGCGCGAATGCCTGCGCGGCAAAGGGAGTTGTCACCCATGACCGCTGATCCCTCAGCCTGTCCCGCAACCGTTACATCGATGGCCGCAATCCGCCAGGGGATCGACCCTGTGCGCGCTCGAGTAGCCGCCAGCCAACATCTCACCAACGACCAGATACTTCATGCAGTTGAAGCGGCCCGTCACGCAGCCGATGGGCCGTATCAGCCTCCCATCGCCCGCAGAAGCGGCCCCCACCCAGGCGATGTCCTCTATTGGGTCACGTGCGTCGGCGGTGCATGCCTGCTTCTGATCGAAGCAACGATCTAATCGACCCCCGCTCCTGTTCTAAGCAAAACTGGCCCGCTTCACGCTCTGCCGGAAGTCCTTGCCGCGCATCTCTAACACCACACACATCTCCTGCAGCCGTGAGCGCATGCGTTCCCCAATGCGGTCGCCCAATGTCTCACCGCTCATGGCCCGTTCGGCGTCCTCCAGTTCGGCGCTCTTCTTCCCCAGCCTACGGCCGGGTGTCGCCCCCAGCGCCTCCGAGTTGGGATAGTTGGTGGTGATAATTGTCGTCCGCCGGTCGTTATAGCGGCTATTCAGGATGTGCGCCACCGTGTCCCACACCCAGTCGCTGGGCTTGGCCGCACCCAGTTCGTCCAACACCAGCACCTCGGCCTCGAAGACCGGTCGCAGCACCTCCAGCTCGGTCGCCGCCACCTTCTGGTTGTAACTGTTCTGCACCTCTTTCAGCAGCTCCCGATAGTCGTAAAAGAGTCCATGTACCCCGCGCTCTTGCACCAGCTCCTTCAGAATGCCAACCGCAACATGGGTTTTGCCCACGCCCACTGGCCCAACCAGCAGTAGCCCCTTGCCGTCAGTCTCCACCGGGTAGCCCTTTACAAAGCCGCGCGCCTGCAGCAGCGCCGATTGCAAGCTCCTGTCCGCACCGTCATACTTCGGCTCGAAATTGTCCAACGAGCATTCCTCGTAGCGCCGCGGAATCTTAGCCTGCTCCAGCATCCGCGCCGCGCGCCGCGCCACCCGGCACTCACAGGGCCACGCCACCTGCCGCCCATTCTCCTGCACAATGACCAGCCCCGACCCCTCGCACAAACTGCAAATCTCTTCCATCGCCCGCAACCCCGTCCTCCTCAGTATCGCAGCACCTGCCCCTCGCCGCCGTACCGAATCGCAGCATGCAGTGTGGGAATCCGTGGCTGCAAAGAGGAAAGCAAGCCACAGTTATAGATGTCCGAGAAGCACTGGAATCCCAGCCGGCGCGCGGTGGCAATTGCATGCCGTTTGCATGATAAAATGTAGCTAGTGTGCCATCGTGCCCCTGAAATTGTCCGGGGCTCTGTGGGCGGCGCGTCAGGCCAATCGATGTGACGGTGACCACCCCCGTTGCAAGCGAACCGCGAGTCGGCAGGCAACATCCAAGCCAAGAGAGAGAGAACCATGCCCAAAGAAGGAATTCACCCGAAGTACGCCACCATCCACGTCAAGTGCGCCTGCGGCAACTCCTTTGAGACCCGCTCCACGTACAAGGGCGAGCTGGTGGTGGAAATCTGCGCCGCCTGCCACCCGTTCTTTACCGGCAAACAGAAGCTGGTGGACACCGCAGGCCGCGTCGAGCGCTTCCGCCGCAAGGTAGCCAACGCCGACGCCGGCAAAGCAGCCACGGCAGCAGCAGCCAAAGCAGCAGCCAAATAACTCTAACCCACAATATGCGAGGGCCTCCGCCAGCGCGGAGGCCCTTCCAGCTTAACCCGCTACACTGAACGCAGATGAAGAAGCGCTACACCCTCGAGCAAAAGAAGTGGGACTCGCCCGCCGAGCATGCGATGCCTGAGCACAGCCGCGTCCCCGCCAGCTTCAACATCGGCAATGTACGCATTGCCCCCGCCACCGTGCTCGCCCCCATGGCCGGCGTCACAGACACCGTATTCCGCCGCTTCATCAAAAACGCCTCGATCTTCGCCTCGCCCACGCAATCTGATTGTCATTCTGAGCGGAGCGAAGAATCCCCGTATTTAGTCCCGGATTCCGCCAACATCGACGCCATCACCACCAACCAGCAATCCGGCTGCGGCCTCATCATGACGGAGTTCACCTCCGCCGACGGGCTCGCACGCACACGCGAGTCCAAGCGCAAGCGCTACCTCACCTATTACGACGACGAGCACCCCATCTCCGCGCAGCTCTTCGGCTCCAACCCCGCCACGCTCGCCGAATCCGCGCGCATCGTCCAGGACTGCGGCTTCGACCTGGTCGATCTCAACCTCGGATGCCCCGCCAAGCGCGTCGTCAGTTGCAATGGCGGCTCCGGCCTGCTGCGCGACCTACCCCTGATCGAGCGCATCTTCCGTGCTGTCCGAGCCGCCGTCACCATCCCTTTCACCGTCAAGTTCCGCATGGGCTGGAACGACGCCGAAATCGTCTGCGTCGAACTCGCGCGTCTCGCCCAGGACTGCGGCCTCAACGCCGTCGCCCTGCACGCACGCACCCGCGAGGACGGCTACACCGGACAGGCACGCTGGGAGTACATCGCCGTCGTGAAGGACGCTGTGCGCGTTCCCGTCATTGGCAATGGCGACATCCGCACTCCCGAGGACGCCTCGGCCATGGTCGACGCCACCGGCTGTGATGCGGTAATGATCGGCCGAGGCGCGCCCGCCAACCCCTGGATCTTCCGCCAGATCGCGCAGTACACCGCCAGCAAGGAAGCCACCGGCGTCGGCAGCTACGACGTGCCCACGGATCAGGACCGTTACCGCATGATCCGCACCTACTTCCAGATGCTGGTCGACGAGATCGCGCAGGAAGAGGCCGCTGAAGCCGCGCGCGCCGCAGCCATCCTCGCCTCCGGCCAGATCGCTCGCGACCAGCGCCAGCGCGACTGTGTCGGCAAGATGAAGCAGTTCGCCGCCTGGTTCACCCACGGCATCCCCAACGGCTCCAACCTGCGCAAGTCCATCTTCGAGGCCCGCTCCGGCCCCGCAGTCCTCAGCGCCGTCGAGTCCTTCTTCGCCAACCGCGCCAACCAGCCCGCCGAACTAGACAACGCGCCCATCGACGAATCCATGAGCCTCGAAACCCTCGCCGCCGGCTGCGACTAACCGATCTTCCATAAGCCAGCATCCTTAATCTTGCATTGACGAACCCGGCTCTCCGCTCCTACAGTTTCATCCCATGAAAGCATTCCTCCGTCTGCTGTGCGTATTCACCCTCGCAACTTCACTCTTTGCCCAGCCTGCTGCTCGCCCCGTCATTACTGGAATCGCCTTCGCGCGCTTCTACACCACCGATCCCGCGGGCGCACAGAAGTTCTACGGCGACACTCTCGGCTTTGAACGCAAGCAGGCCGACGGCATGTGGCTCTACCCGGTCAACAGCGCGCAGTGGATCGAGGTCCTCACCACGCCTGCGCCGCAGCCCAACGTTCGCATGGACGCAGTCGCGTTCACCACGCACGATGCAGCTGGGCTACTGCGTTACCTTCAAGCCCACGGAATCAAACCGGAACTTCCGCTCGCGAATGCCCAGTTCTCCGTGCGCGATCCTGAGGGCAACCTCGTCGAATTCGTCCAAACCGACTCTGTGAAGCCCGTAGCCTCCGCCGCCATCTCACCCAACGCCACCAGCACGCGCATCATCCACGTCGGATTCATGGTCCACGACCGCGACAAGGAGGACGCCTTCTGGCAAACCATCCTCGGCTTCCGGCCATACTGGTATGGCGGTCGCAACCCCTCCGTCACCGACTGGGTTGCCCTACAGGTTCCCAACGGCTCCGACTGGATCGAGTACATGCTCAATCCCGCGCCCATTCCCAGCCTCTCGCAGTCCGGCATGTCAGACCACTTCTCGCTCGGCGTAACCCACATGCAGGATGCCGTTGCCGCGCTGGCGCGCAACCACTGCGAGGGCGCCAACTGTAGCAAGACCCAGATGGGGCTCGACGGCAAAGTACAACTCAACCTCTTCGATCCGGATAAGACGCGCGTCGAATTCATGGAGTTCGTCCCCACCCAGCAGCCCTGCTGCTCGCCCTTCACAGGCGCACATCCAACCGCGATCGAAGATAAGTAGAGAACGCGGACGTGCATCGTTTCGGATGAATTGGGAAATTAGTGATCGCATCCGAGGGACTAATTGGTGCTTCTCCCCACATCATGCAGTTACCCCCCCGCTGCGTTTGCGCCAAACCACTTTAATCTGCTTCCGCCAGCGCTCGTCCAGCGCCACCAGCGTCCATTCCACCCTCGGCGAAAGATAGCGCAGCACAATGTCCGTCGCCGGATGAACGCGCAGCGCGGGGGCCACCAGATACAACCGCGGAGCGCCCTCCGCCAGCCGTACGCCGGCGAAGTAGCCGTGCCGCTGAAACTCGCCCAGCCCGCTCGCCGAGTCAGGATTCTGCTGATGATGCCAGCGCACGCGCACCCAGTAGTCCAGTCCCTGTAGCGCCAGGTGCAGGTCCTCGTCCGCCTTCAACTCGATCACCGCCAGCCGTCCATCCTTGTCCACCGACAACAGATCCAGCATGCCGCGGTCCGACGCCGCGAACGCCGGAACCTGTGCATACACATGCTCCCGATCCAGATGCGCATCGATCAGCGAAATGTCCCGGTGAAGCTCGCTCTCCAGCCACCGCTCCGGCTGCATGCGGTATAGCGCATCGCGCTTGTCCCCGCTCGCGCCTCGCCGCGCAAACAGTCGCGCCACCAGCTCGCACAGCTCCCCCGCATTCCCGTCCGTTAGCGGAGTCTCGTTCACTCCCGCGCCAAATGTAATCTCCTGCACGCGATTGAAGCTCTGGCCCGCGTAGCCCAAGCGCACACGCGCAAACTCCAACCCATGCAGCAGGAATACCATCTCCGCTCCGTTGCGGACTTTCTGTTCAACCGCCACGCGCATCGCATCCGGCACAAGCTGCATCACGCGTGCGGCAGCCTCGGCAAACCGCTCCCGCGCTGCCTCCTCATTGGCAGCTTGGATCAGTCGAGTCTTCAAGTTGCCGTGGTCGGCCGCATCGCGCTGCTCCAACTCCTCGGTCTTCTCGTCGAACTCCCACAGCTCCCACTGCGCCGCGTCCGCATTCATCCAGGGCAGCCGCGACGCAGTCAGCGTCGCCATGCCTCGCGGCACAATCATGCGCAGTCCGCGATATTGACGCCACGGCCGGCGATCGCCGCTGGTCTCTCGGCAGTGCGCCAACCACAGCACGCCCAGCGTCAGAATCCCATCCACCGTCGCCTGCGTCTCCTCCGCATTCACCGCGATCACCGCCCAAGCCTGCTGCCCATGTACCAGCGACCCGCGCGCATAGGCCGGCCCAAAGCTCTTCTCCAGGTCCATCGCTGTGCGGAATCCGTCGCACGTCCACTCGCCCCACGCCTCGCCACCGCCGCGCAGCATCACCCGCTCCAGCGCCTTCAAATAGCGCACTCGCGTGGCCTCGCGCGTCGATGGAGTGCGCCGGTCTCGGTCCGCCAGCAGGTCCAACGATCCAGGTCGCGTCTGCCCAAAGCGCTGCGTTGTCAGGCGAATCATCCGGTCGCGTAGCGCGCCGCGTTCCACCAACGCACTCACGCACCGCACAATATTTCGCTCTTCGCTCCACAGTTGCAGGGTGCATCGCCCGTGCTCGGTCGCTAGCGAGTACTTCGCCGCGCGCATGTCGAACAGCACCTTGCCATCCTCCGCCACGATGGCCCTGGGGTGTTCGGCGAGGAACTCCTCCAGCGCAAGAGCGATCTGCGCGACGGTCTGATGGGTTTCCGCGGAGGAATCTCTGAGCGGCGTCATGTGCTGCAAAGTCTAACAAAGACCTTGCATCATTCGTCTACTTCCAGCCTTTTTTCTTGCGCAGGTGGGTAATGTGAGCCACATGATGGCGCGAGTGCCACGAATACAGCAGCGTCGCCGCCTCCACCGTCATCGGCCCCATCTGCGTGTGCTTGAAGCCACGCTGCCATTCATCCGCCGTCAGCGACTCCAGCACTCGCACCCAGCGCGCGTGCAACCCCTCGATAATGTCCAGCGAGAGCCCGACCGGCGCCGTTGCCGAATCGATCAGCATCGCCCACGCCTTCTCGTCATAGGGAGACACCAGCGGCCAGTCCTCGGTCAGCGCTCTGCGCAGACGGATAAACGCATTCATGTGGCTGTCGGCCACATGATGCACTACTTGGCGAATCGTCCAACCGCCCTCCCGATAGGGCGTGTCGAGCTGGCTTTCGTCCAGCCCTTCGACGGCATCGCGCAGATGGCAAGGCAGCCCCTCCAGCGTCGCAATCGCGTCAATCCTCTCTGCGGCTGCAACGTTGCCGGGGCTGGCATAGGGTCCAATGGGAAATCGCGGGTCGATAGTCTGCCATTCAAGGTTTGTACTCATGGATTGAAAAGGTAGCACACCCCCCCCAGACTTGCCCAGAGCCTTGGCGTACCCTAAGATTCGACAGGTCAGTCCGGTAATTAATCCAATTCTCCTCATTTCTCGGAGCCCCTTTGCGCCTCGTCTTTCCTGCCCATGCCGCGCTCACCTTAGCCGTCGCGCTCGCGTCAGCCGCCGCGTTCGCCCAACAACCCTCCGTTCCAGATTCATTCCCCAGCTCCGCCCGCGCCTACCTCGGATTCGACCGCAACCAATATCCCGGCGACGCCGCACTGCCCCAACTGCGCAAGCTCTTCTCCTTCACCGGATACTGGCTCACCAATCCGCCCCTCGAGACACAGAACACCTGGGTCGGCAAACGCGACATCCTCCTGCGCAACGGCTTTGGCTTCCTCGTCCTCGCCAATGGCCGTCTCGACACAGAGCTGACCCGCGCGTCCAAACCAGGCAGATCGCCTGCCACTTTCGGTCGTCAGGACGCCGCCGCCGCCGTCGCCGCAGCCCAGCGCGAAGGCTTCCCGCCGGGCACCATCATTTTTCTCGACCAGGAAGAGGGTGGCCGGCTGCTCCCCGAACAGGCAGACTATCTACTGGCGTGGACCGAGGCCGTAGCCCAATCCGCCTTCCTCCCCGGAGTGTACGCCAGCGGCCAGCCTGTCTCCGATGGCCGCGGCCCCGACGGCAAGCCCGTCACCATCACCACCGTGCGAGACATCCGCGCCCGCGTCGCCACAGGCCATCTGCACCTAATCGCCTTCTGGGTTATCCAGGACGCCTGTCCGCCCGCGCCTGGTTGCGTCCTGCACCCGCCTCCGCCCAACCTCAGCGGAACCCTGGACGCCGCCGCATGGCAGTTTGCCCAGTCTCCCCGCCGCAAGTCCATCACCCAGACCTGCTCCCGCACCTACAACTCCGACAGCAACTGCTACGCCCCCGGCATCCCCCATATTCACCTCGACCTGAACTCCGCCACTACGCCCGACCCCTCACACGGTCGTTGAGGCTGAAAACCGATCCAGGCAAATCCCCTCATGCCGCATGGTCCCATTGCATCGCCGCCTGGGCTCTCGCATCGTCTGTCTCGCGCTGGCCCACATCGAACCGGGCCACCATGTTCTGTAGTCCCAACGCCAGATCCAAGAGTTCTTCGCAGGCGTGCGCCGAGAGTCGCGAACCATCGGCGGATTCGATGGCAAGCTCGCTGATCTGGCCCATGCTGGCGGTCACCTGCTCGGTTGCCGCCGCCTGTTGCGTTGCCGAGCAGGCGATCTGGGCCACCATGGTGCCGACCGTGTCCGCCTCGCGGATGATCCTCTGGATCGACTCACCCGCATTGCTGGTTGCCTCCACACCCCGTTCCACGTTCGCGGTTCCAACGTTCATCAGATGCACTACGCCCGCGGTCATCGACTGCACGTTCTGGATCACCTCCGATATCTCTTTGGTTGCACCGGCGGTCCGCTCCGCCAGCCGGCGTACCTCACCCGCGACCACGGCAAACCCACGCCCCTGTTCCCCCGCGCGCGCCGCCTCGATCGCGGCATTCAAGGCCAGCAGGCTGGTCTGCTCCGCTATCTCTTCGATCACGCCCACAATCCTGCCAATCTCACCGGACCGGGTCCCCAGATGCTCGATGTTAGTCGCCGCTTCCCCTATGTCATGTACATAGACACGCATCCACTCCAATACGTCCTCCATGAGCCTGCCTCCCTCGCGCGCGCTCTCGGCTGCGTTCTTGGCGGAACTCGCAGCGGTGTTCGAGTGCTGCGAGACCTCGCGCACCGTCGCCGCCATCTCCTGCATCGCGGTCGCAATCTGCTCCACCTGCTGTTTTTGTTCTTCCGCGCTACCCGCGGCATGTGCCGCCGTCACCGAAATCTCCCTGCTCGATACAGAAACATTCTCCGCCGTCGATGCAATGGACAGAATCATGCGGCGCAGGCCGTTCTTCATCTTGTTCAGCCCCAGTGCAGCCTTACCCATCTCGGTGCTGCCCAAAACTTCCATGTCACTCGTCATCAGGTTGTTGCAGGAGATAGCATCGATCATAGCCAGAATCTTTCGATTGCCGTTCACAATGGAGAACGCGGTTACGAACGCGATCGTCGCTCCCACCAATACTCCAGCCAGCGCGAAAAGCAACATCAGCATCTTCGACCGGCTGTCGGTGGTCATCTGCCGCTCCAGTGCATCCTGCCGCTGCTGCCAAAACGCCGCCGTCATGTCGTGCATGGCGTCCGCCAATGTATCGCTCGCCACCCTCGCATCGGGTGCTTCAAAGAACTTGATCGCCCCGGTCATCTCCCCTGCCCGGTACATGGAGACTACCTGGTCGTTGCGCCGGACATAGTTGGCGCGGGCCGCTTCAGTCCGTGCGAATTGGCCCCTGGCATCATCACTCGTAAGCAGCGGCTGTAGCTCACTCATCGCAGTCAGGAAGTTTTGTTCGCCTTGTTCGTACAGATGCAGCTCATTGCCCTTGCCCATCAGCACATCGCGAGCGCCGACTCTCTGAGTCAGCAGGTCCTGCTGCATCGAGCTGGTGATGTCCTTCATGGAGGAGTACGCCTCCATCTCATGCGCGGTCCTCTCGTTGGTCACCGCCGACCGGTAGCCAACCATGCCCATCCCCGCAATAATCGTAAGCAGCGATCCAAAGCCGATTGCAATCTTCGGTAATAAACCCACCGTTCTCAGCTTCATCCCAATCATCCTCTGCGGCGCAACCTAACTCAGCTTTCTACGCAACCATATCCGCGCGCGGCCGCCGGGGCCTCTATCAGTCCTATCGGCCTCCTACTTGCGCACTTGACCCCACACGCCCTCCCATGCCTCCCGCCTCATGGGTTTGCATCCTGAGTCCACATCTGTAACTTTTCTCCTTTCCCGTACCGGCTCTGGGATAATCGGGGTAGCTCTAGCGGTTTCCGGCCCTTCGTCAACCCGTGCCACGGCGTGCGACCCACAGAGGTGCGTCTGGCGTGGATGGAACGCGAAGGAAACCCAAACCCGGCGCCGCGCTGGTCCCCATGAAACCACTCAGGCTGGTCTCGACTCCAACCCGCAACCGCCGCCTCAACGAGATTCTCGGACTCGTAGTGCTGGTCTCCGCCAGCTTGCTCTTCCTCGCACTGGCCACCTACACCCCAACCGATCCCTCCGCGGACACCGTAGGTGGACTCGCTGCCGGCACGCGCAACTCCGCTGGACTCGCCGCGCGCCTCGCTGCCGGCCCAGCCCACAACTGGACTGGGCTGGTCGGAGCATGGCTGGCCGACCTCTTCCTCCAGACCATCGGCCTTGCAGCCTTTTTTCTTCCCATCGTCCTCGGCCGGCTCGGCCTCTGCTGGATGCGTCAGCGTCCCGCCGGCTCCGCCATGGCCCGCTTCCTCGGACTCGGATTATGGGTCGTCTTCGCCCCGGCAGCCATCGGCCTGCTCCCGCATACTTTCTTCTGGCGTCACGCTCTACCCATCGAGGGCGTCACCGGACGTCTGTTGGCCGACGCCATGGTCCACTACCTCAATCTTCCCGGCGCCTCCATCGTCCTCGCCCTGATGGTCCTGATGTCCGTCTACCTGGCCACCACCTTCACCTTCCATACCGCCCGCCAGTGGATGGAGGAGCACTTCTCCCTGCTACGCAGCCTCTTCGATCGCCTGCACAACTGGCGCACGCGTCGCGCTATGGCACGCGCCGAAAAAAGCGCCTTGCGCCGCCAGACCGCCACGCAACAGACGGACAGTTCACATCTGCCCACCCTCCCTCCGATGCAGCCTACCCTGCCTGAGACCACCCAGGAAGTCTTTACCAGCCGTCGCCAACAGACCCTCGAGCAGGCTGCACAAGAGCTGCAACTCCAGCACAAGCATGTGGACGACAGCGATGCCCACTCTACCCTGCTGGGCGGCCTCTTCGGCTGGTGGGGTCGCAAGCGCCACAAGCAAGCTCAGCCCGCCACGCCGCCGGATGCTACCGCCGATCTGCCCTCGGACACTCCCGCCTCGGTATGGCAGTCCATGCCGCGCACCCTTGTCGATGCACCCCCAGCAACCGCGCTCAGTACTGCAGCCGCAGCCGCAGCCCCCTTCGCCGCCGAGCTGGCCGCAGCCGCCGCGCCGCTCAGCACCCGCTCCGCAGACGACACCGCGCGTCTGGAACTCCCGGACCTTCCTCCCGCGCGTACACCGCCGGGTACCCCATCCATGCAGTCTCACCGCATGGGTGGGATATCTGAGATTGCACCCTCGCCGGCTGCTCAGGCTCCGCCCGCTGTCCGACCCGATCCCCAGCCGAACTCCATCGCCTTTGGCCGTCGCGCCGATGCCGACATCAAGCAGGTCGCCATCACGCCCAAATCCATCCGCGGATACAAGCTGCCGTCCTCCTCGCTGCTCTACCGCTCCGACGAGGTTCCCGTGGTCCGCGAAGAGGCGCTGCGCGCAGAGGCCCGCACCCTGGTCCAAAAGTGCGCCGAGTTCGGCGTCAATGGGCAGGTCACCCAGATCAACCCAGGCCCCATCGTCACCACCTTCGAGTTCCATCCCGACGCCGGCGTCAAATACTCCCGCGTCACTGGTCTCGCAGACGACCTCTGTCTCGCCATGGCCGCCGAATCCATCCTCATCGAGCGCATGGCCGGCAAATCCACCGTCGGCATCCAGGTGCCCAACCACGGCCGCGAGACCATCTGGTTGCGCGATGTAGTCGAGTGCGAGTCCTTCGCGCAGAGTAAGAGTAAGCTCGCC
>CAWERM010000151.1:0-9903 GCA_963810995.1 uncultured Acidobacteriaceae bacterium
TCCTGGTCCACATCGTTACAGGTCGCGTGATCCCGCCCGGCGGTCTGCCCAAGGACGTGGACGCCATGGTGGCCAACGTGGAGACCCTGATGAATATTGGGTTAGACCAACCAGTGACGCAGAAGTATCTGACCGTGGCGGGTACCGTGCGCAACCCTGTCACAACTGCGTGTGCCAATCGGCATCTCGATCGGCGAAGTGATTGAAGCGGCGGGCGGGGCCACGGTCGACGACTTCAGCGTGCTGTTGGGCGGCGTCATGATGGCCAAACCGGCCGCGGGTCTGGATGTTCCCGTCACCAAGACCACCGGCGGCATTGTGGTGCTTCCCTCCTCGCACAGCCTGATTCAACGCCATAACGCAAAGTGGCCTGTGATTGCGCGCGTCGGCCGCTCGGCTTGCGACCAGTGCCGCTTCTGTACGGAGTTCTGCCCGCGCTATCTGTTGGGCCATCCCATCCAGCCGCACCGCGCCATGCAGTCGCTGGGCTTCGCCCCAGCCCGGCAGAGATCATCGCCGGCACGCTGTATTGCTGCGAGTGCAATCTATGCAGCCTGTATGCCTGCCCCGAGGATCTCGATCCCAAGAACGTATGCACCGAATCCAAGCCCGCAGCGCGCGCCAACGGACTCTTCTTCACTGGAACTCCGGAATCGGTGACGCCGCATCCCATGGCGGACTACCGCCGCGTGCCCATGAAGCGGCTGATCTCGCGCCTTGGTCTCTCCGAGTACCATAATGTCGGCCCGTTGACAGAGCACCAGTTCTCGCCCAAACATGTGGTCCTGCCGCTGAAGCAGCACGCCGGAGCGCCCGCCGTTGCGGTGGTCAAGACAGGGCAGCAGGTGAGCCCAGGCGATCTGTTGGCCATTCCCGAAGAGGGCAAACTGGGCGCGCGCATCCATGCCAGCATCCGTGGCGTGGCGCGGCTCACACCCAACTCGGTGGTGATCGATGCATAGCGCTAGCCTTGCGAATCTTAAACTTTGCACGAAGCTCGGAAGGAGCCAGTCTCGTGGCTGATATTCAATCGATAGGACTCATTGAACTCTCCAGCGTTGCCACCGGCTATCAGGTGGAAGATGTGATGTTGAAGGCCGCCAAGATCCAGCTCCTGATGGCGCGCAGCATCTGCTCCGGCAAATTTTTGATTGCGGTCGCGGGCGACGTGGCCTCAGTGACGACGGCTGTAGAGGCGGGTGGCGCTGCCGCCGGAGCTTCACTGATCGAGCGCCGTCAGATCGCACGCGTGCATCCCTCAGTGCTGCATGCCATCTCCCAGTCGGTGGAGATCGATCACAAGCAGTTGCGCTCCATCGGTGTCATCGAAACATTCTCCGCCGCCAGCATCATCGATGCCGCGGATGCCGCGGTCAAATCCGCCAACGTCATGCTTCTGCGCGTGCATCTGGCAATGGCGCTGGGTGGCAAGGGATTTGTGCTGATGGCGGGCGATGTCTCAAGCGTACAGGCCGCAGTCGAGGCCGGATCCAAAGCCGCCGCGGAAGAAGGAATGCTGGTCGCACGCAGCGTGATTCCCGCGCCCTCCGAAGAACTATTCCGCGATTACATTTAAACCGCCACAAGCCTGCTCCTCCGCAACCGAATCTTCACACCCGTGGCTGCTGTGATTCTTGTCACATCCCGTGTGCATTCCTGCGCCTACACTTACTTCCAACAATTGTTATGCCAGACAGTCACGCCGAATTGAGCTGACCTCAAGTATCCAATCAGTTCTGGCGGCGGGGTGTATAGTCACCTCAACCTTGCAACCAGCGATTAGCTGATGCCGGTGCGGCTGAAGATTATTCTGTACCGGCCCGTAGAGTGGATGGATCGAGCGAGCCAGTCCGGCTTGGAGGAAAAGTTTTGCGTCTTGTCATTGTGAAGGAAGCAGCCGTCGGAGAGACCCGTGTAGCCCTGCTTCCCGATGCCGTCAAGAACTTGATTGCCAAGGGCCTTGAGGTCGCCGTGGAAGCCGGCGCGGGCCTTGCATCTGGAATTGCCGACGAGGCATACACGCAGGCTGGGGCCACACTCTCTACCGACCGTACCACGCTTTTCTCCTCCGCCGACATTCTGCCTGTGGTCAACGCTCCCCCGCCGGAGGACCAGCGCAAGATCAAATCCGGCTGCGTCGCTATCGGCTTCTTCCGTCCGCTGGACGAGCCTGCCGCTCTGCTTCCGGCCATCGAGTCGGGAGTCACTCTCTTCGCTGTCGAACTGGTGCCGCGCATCACCCGAGCGCAGGCCATGGACGCCCTCTCCTCGATGGCCACGGTCGCCGGATACAAAGCTGTCATCTTGGCCGCCGAAACCCTGCCTCGCCTCTTCCCCATGCTGATGACGGCCGCCGGAACCATCGCGCCGGCCCGTGTCTTCGTCATCGGAGCAGGAGTCGCCGGATTGCAGGCTATCGCCACCGCGCGCCGCCTGGGCGCTGTGGTGGAGGCATACGATGTTCGCGCCGCCGCCGGTGAACAGGTACGTTCCCTCGGCGCGAAGTTCCTCGACGTGGACCTGGGCGGCCTGGCCACCGAAGACAAGGGCGGCTACGCCAAAGAGTTGAGCGAAGAGGCGCTGGACCGCGGCCGCGACCTCATCGCCAAGACAGCAAAGACCGCAGACGTCATCATCACCACCGCGCAGGTTCCCGGTCGCCGCGCCCCGCTGCTTCTGCGCCGCGACGCGGTGGAGAACATGCGTCCCGGCACGGTGCTGGTCGATCTGGCAGCCGCCGGTGGAGGAAACTGTGAACTGACCAAGCCCGGTGAGACCCAGGTCTATAACGGAGTCACGCTGTTTGCTCCGCTCAATCTGCCCACCACCGTTCCCGGCCACGCCAGCCAGCTTTACTCGCGCAACATCGCCAACTTCCTCGCCCTCATCGTCAAGGATGGCGTACTCAACCTCAATATGCAGGACGAGATACTTAGCGGCTCCTGTGTGGCCCATGAGGGCAAAGTTGTCAATTCGCGTGTGACTTCGGCACTGGAAGCGCTGGCAGTCAGTCAATAAGTTTTGTTCTGAACCCGAGAGGCCTATGAATCCCGCTGTTCTGATTGCTTCGGTCTATGTCTTCGCGCTCGCCGCCTTCCTGGGCTACCAGGTCATCAGCCGCGTTCCGCCCCTGCTGCATACGCCCCTGATGTCCGCCACCAACGCCATCAGCGGCATCTCGCTGATCGGTTCGCTGGTGCTGGCCGGGGCCACCCACTCGCATATTGCTCACATCTTGGGCTTCGTCGCCGTCACCACGGCCACCATCAACGTAGTCGGCGGCTTCGGCATCACCGACCGCATGTTGAAGATGTTCGGCAAGCGGAAGGATGAGGGCAAGAAGGCCCCTGCCGCGGGGGCGTCCAAATGAGCCTCACTTCCTATTTCATGGAAGCGACGTACCTGATCGCGTCGATCCTGTTCGTACTCGCCCTGAAGGGCATGTCTCACCCGGAGACGGCACGCCGCGGCATGTTCCTGGCGGAGGGCGGAATGTTCGCCGCTATAGTCGGCACACTGATTGGCGCGCACATCGTCACCTGGGGATGGATCCTGGTTGGACTGACCATCGGCTCCATCATCGGCATATGGATGGCGCTCTTCGTTCCCATGACCTCCATGCCGCAGCGGACTGCGCTCTCCCACGCATTTGGAGCGCTGGCTGCCGCGCTGGTCGGTGTTGGTGAGTTCATCCTGCATGGCTCGGAGATGAGCGTCGTCACACGCGGAGCACTGGGATTTGAAGTCATGCTGGGCGCGCTTACCACTACCGGATCGCTGATCGCTGCGGGCAAGCTGCACGGCACCATCCCCGGCAAGCCTATTCAGTTCCGCGGCCAGAACGCTATCAACCTGGTCATCTTTCTCTTCATGACGGGTAGCTTCCTCTACTTCTGGATGCACCCCTCCGTCATCGCGGCCTTCTACACCATGCTGGGTGTGGCCTTCGTCTTCGGCGTCATGCTGGTGATCCCCATCGGCTCGGCGGACATGCCGGTCGTCATGTCGCTGTTAAACAGCTACGCTGGCCTTGCCGCCGCCGCCACCGGCTTCGTACTCGGCAACAACGTCCTGATCATCGCCGGAACGCTGGACGGCTTCTCCGGATTCATTCTCTCGGTGCTGATGTGCAAGGCCATGAACCGCTCCATCACCAATGTGCTCTTCGGAGGCTTTGGCGCGGTGATCGCCGTGGCCTCCGCCGACGCAGGCGGAGTGATGCGCGAGATCTCGCTGGACGACGCGGCCATGCAGCTTGCCTTTGCCAACAGCGTCATCTTCGTTCCCGGATACGGACTGGCAACTGCACAGGCGCAGCACGCTGTGCGCGAGTTGGCCGAGTTGCTGGAGTCGCGCGGAGTCACCGTGCGCTACGCCATCCATCCCGTTGCCGGACGAATGCCCGGCCACATGAACGTGTTGCTGGCCGAAGCCAATGTTCCCTACTCCGCGCTCTACGAGATGGAACAGATCAACCCGGAGTTCTCCTCCACCGACGTCTCTGTGGTGATCGGAGCCAACGACGTGGTCAATCCCGATGCACGCGACAATCCCAACTCGTTGATCGCCGGTATGCCCATTCTCGAAGTGGACCGCAGCAAGAGCGTGATTGTGCTGAAGCGCGGCCAGGGACGCGGGTTCTCCGGGCTGGAGAACCCGCTCTTCTTCAAATCCAATACAAACATGCTCTACGGCGACGCCAAGAGCACTCTCAGCCACCTGGCCCAGGCCGTTCAGCACGTCTAAGCAACTCAGGCCCGTGAGGTACGTGAGCGGTCTGATGCACGACGCGTGGGAGTGGGTAGAGCGGTCAGAGTCACCGTAACCGCGGTGCCCTTTCCCACGACGCTCTGAATCTGAATGGTCCCATTGCAGCGTTCCACGATGGCCTTGCAGATGGAGAGGCCAAGCCCCGCTCCACCACTGGCCCGGCTGCGCGAACGGTCGGCACGATAGAAACGCTCGAAGACGTGGGGCAGAGCGGACTCGGGGATGCCTTCGCCCTGGTCTTCAACTCGCAGCTCCGTAACTCCATCGTGAGTCTGCAAAACGACGGAGACAAGCTTGTACGGGCTGCTGTTCTGCAAGGCGTTCACAATCAGATTTGAGCAAAGCACATCCGCATCGCCGGATGACATAGCGACAAAGCGTGCCTCGCCCCCACTGATCCTCAGCACAACCTGTTTCAATTCGGCGAGCGGCTGCAGCCGTTCCGTAACCATATGCAACACCGATTGCAGGTCGCACGACTCGCTCTCCTGCAGGGGAGCTTCTTCCAACCGCGCCAGTGTAAGCATGCGGTTGACGAGCTCTTCCATGCGCTCGCAGTCCAGCAGCAAGCCCTCCAGTCCAACCTCGTACTGCTCCGCCGTTCGCGGCACCATGGACAGCAGCTGCAGGCTGGACTTCAACACCGCAATCGATGTCTTCAACTCGTGCGCGGCGTCTCCAGTGAGCCGGCGTTGCCGCTCGAAGGCTAGCTGTAGCCCCGTTAACAGCTCTTCCATGGAGAGCGCGATGGGTGCAAGCTCCGTGGTGCGCAGCACAGCGGCCGGCGGCACAAACTCCCAGGAGCGCGTCGAAACGCGGCCGGCGATTGCGGCAAGCTCCTGTAGAGGTGAGAGGCGGCGGCGCAGGAACCATACCAATGCGATGCCGGTGGCTGCCAGCAGCAATACGCTTGCAGCAATGTAGAACCACTCCGCCTCCACCGCTTGGTGCCACATATCGCGTGTGGGCGAGGCGTACAGCACCGTGACCGGGCGGCGAATTCCGCCGTGCTCTTCACGGTCGATCACGCGCACGCCATCGAAACGCACTGCGCGGTAGCGCTCCCGCCCGGCCCTGAAGTTGAAGTATCCGGGAGCGTGTGTAGAACTCAGAGCTGCGAGCAGCCCGGCGGACGAGGTCGGCGAATGGCCCAGCACGCGTCCCGCGGGATTCAGTACCTCGTAGACATCCTGCGCGGGCAGTACCAGCTCCGTGGGGTCAACGGTGACGTTGTCCTCGGGGTCTTCGGCATCCTGCACCGCACCCATCAGCGAGTCGGCGCGTCCGCGTAGCATGATGTCGAAAGCGCGCCGCCGGCCATGCACCTCGTGGCCGATGGCGACCGCGGAGAAGAGCGCGGCGCAGAGCAGCTCCGCCAGCAACACTCCGCCGATCAGTTGACGGCTAAGCGAGCGCGTCCTGATTGCCGCGGCGCTCATAGCTGCTGCTCCGGCGCTTCCAGACGATAGCCTCGCCCGCGCAGTGTGGCAATGGTGGTCTCTTCGCCCACAACGCGCAGCTTCTTGCGCAGGTTGGAGATGTGCGCCTCGATCACATTGGAGTGGTGCTGCCAGTTGTAGTCGTACAGGTGCTCCAGCAGTTCGCGCGCGGAGACGATGGCGCGCGGGCGGAAGATCAGATACTCCAGCAGGCGGTACTCGGTCGGCGAGAGGTCGATCAGCTCACCCGCGCATCGCACCGTCTGTTCCACGGTGTTCAGGCTGATCCGGCCCACGGTCAATACCGGCTGTGGGGCGCCCTTGCCACGGCGGATGAGCGCCTTGGCGCGTGCCAGCAGTTCACCCAGGTCGAATGGCTTGGTGAGGTAATCGTCAGCCCCAGCGTTCAGCAGCTCCACCACCTGGGCCGGCTGGTCGCGCGCGGTGAGGATCAGGATGGGCGTCATGTCTTTGCGGCGGCGAACCTGGCGCACGATGCTGAGGCCATCCAAGCCCGGCAGCATCAGATCGAGCAACAATAGGTCGTAGTGCTTGAACTCTGTCATAGCGGCGCCGTCCGTGCCGTTTCCCGCGCAGTCCACCGCATAGCCGCAGCGCTCGCGCAGGGCTTCTGCAATGTTGTTGGCGAGCCGGGTCTCGTCTTCGACGATCAGCACTCTCATCAAGTTCAATCTACTCTACTCAAAGCTCTCTTAATCTTTGCTTAAGCACTTGCTGGCACATTTAGACTTGAAACGATGAACGGGCATAGAACGTCTAGTTATGCAGGACCGGTACCGATTGAACCTCACCTCTGAACTTCGCAAACGACGGCCAATCTCTCGTCTCTGTGGGATCACGCGCCTGCCACATCTCATCAGCGTCGCATCGCTGGCCGTGACGAGCTTCGCCCTTGCGCAGACGCCGCTATCCGTAGCATCGCAACAAGCTGCGCTACCGGCTGCACAGCAGGCCTCCGCTGCTGCCACCCAGTCATCGCCCGCAGCCATCAGCCTGGACGAAGCGATTGCCCGCGCGCGCACCTCGGAGCCGGCCTTCGCGGCGGCCGAGGCCCAGGCAAAGAATGCCAAGCTCGATCAGTCCATCGCCAAGTCCGGGTTGCTGCCCAACGCCGTCTATAACAACCAGTTCATTTACACTCAGGGCGGCGCTGGGATCATCGGCGATCCAGCCAAGGTGAAAGATCCCCTACAGAAAACCTCCTCGTTGCCCCGCTTCATCGCCAACAACGGCGTGCATGAATACCTCAGCCAGGCTTCGGTTACAGAGAACATCGGTCCACAGCAGTTCAATGCCGTCAGCAAGGCAACGGCCTCGCTCTCCGTCGCCACGGCCGAGCTTGAGATCGCCCGCCGCGGCTTGGTTGCCACCGTGGTCGGCCTCTTTTACGCATCGTCCACCGCCCAGCACCGGGTCGCGGTGGCCCAGCGCGCTGCCAACGAGGCTGCCAGCCTGACTACATTCACCCAGCAGCGCGAGACGGCCCGTGAGGCCGCCCACGCCGACGTCGTCAAGGCCCAGCTTGAGCAGCAGCAGCGCGACCGCGACCTGACCGATGCAAAGCTCGAAGCAGAAAAGGCCAGCCTCGATCTCGCTGTTCTCCTATTTCCCAATCCGCGCACCCCCTACATACTGGTTGTACCCGACATACCGTCTGCAGTGCCCGCCCGCGCCGACGTGGAGGCCGCGCTGGTCAAAAACAACCCCGAACTCGCCAGTTCGCTGGCCAGCTCTCGCCTGGCCGACCTCAATGTCACCTCCGCCCTCCTGGGTTACCTTCCCGGCCTGTCCCTCAACTACGCATACGGCATCGACGCCTCACAGTTCGGGCTATACAACGTCTTGGGAGACCACAACCTTGGCTACTCCGCCAGCGCCACGCTGAACATTCCCCTGTGGGACTGGTTTGCCACCCGCGACCGCGTTCGCCAGAGCGAGTTCAACCGCGACACGGCGCGTACGGAGCTCACCAACACGCAGCGCAAACTGATCGCAGATCTGGATGAGGACTACGCCGAAGCAGTGGCCGCGCACGACCAGCTCGACAGCCTCAACCTCAGCGTAACCACGGCTGCGGAGGGCCTGCGCCTTATGCGGCTAAGCTATACCGCCGGAGAAACCCCAATTCTTGAAGTCGTCGATGCGGAGAACTCGCTGACCGAAGCCGAAATGGCCCGCGAGGACGGCATCGTCCGCTATCAGACCGCGCTTGCGAACCTCCAGTTGCTGACAGGAACGATCTAAATGATGAAACCGCTAAACCTCTTTCCCTACCACGCATCGCGCACATTCATGCGCTCCACTGTTCTGCTGTGCGCCGCTCTGTCGTTACCTGTCCTGCTGCTTCCCATCGGCTGCAAGAAAGCAGAGGAGGAACCCACGCCGGAGGTCAATGTACAGGCCGCGCATCCGCAGCAGGGCAGCATCTCGGAGCAGATTGCCGCCGACGCCATCCTTACCCCGCTGGCGCAGGCCGCTATCTCGCCCAAGGTGAGTGCGCCGGTAAAGCAGTTTTATGTACAGCGCGGTTCGCGAGTGCACGCCGGCGAACTGCTGGCCACGCTGGAAAACAGTGATCTAACCGCCGCGGCGCTGGACAACAAGGGCAGCTACACCGCCGCGCAGGCCACCTTCGAGACGGCAACCAAGGCCACCGCGCCCGAGGACATGACCAAAGCCAGGCTCGACTTGGCGCAGGCCAAGGCCAATCTCGATCTCGCCCAGTCCATCGTGACCGCGCGCAGCCAACTGCTTAAGAGGAGCGATTCCAGGACGAGACCTGGACACGGCGCAGGCCACACTGGTGCAACAGAAGGCCGAATACGACATCGCTCAACAGCATTACGACTCGATGCAGGCTGTCAGCAACAAAGCGGCCCTGGAAAATGCCCAGGGCAATCTCGACTCCGCCAACGGAAAGTATCTTGGATACAGGGCCATCATTTGCTGTTCAAAAAGAAGTAAGTTTGGAGTTTTTCCAACAAACATTGGCAGCAAATCCTCAAGCCTTCCCACTTATTGCTGACCTATGGGCGAAGAATCTTGATATACAACAGCAGCCGATGATTGTTGAGCGTTTTAAGACGCTTGTTCCACCTGAAATTCTAGCGAAAGAAGAAGGTAAACAGCCGCCACCTCCGCAACCCAATCCACAAGCAATGATGATGCAAATGGAAATGAAAGAGAAAATGGGTAAATTGCAAAATGATGCAAAAGAGATAGAACTTAAGGCGCAGAAACTTGAGCTTGAGAAGGCGGAGTTAATGCTGAAGGCTAAGAAGTTACAAGATGATGCGCAATTGAATGTTTTTGACCATCAATCTAATTTGCAAAAAACTATATTGGCTCATACTTTGGATGCTGATAAGGCAGAATCTGCACTTACAAAAGATTTAGCTAAAATATTGGCTGATTTGCATAAGCATCATTCGACACATAGCAAAGAGTAATCATGGATGAAAATACTCGCCGTCTAGTTGACGAGATAGTTCAAAGAGAGCAAGATTTAATTACAACCACTCCTAAAGAGCGAGCTGCTGATGTGGTGTCAGAATTTGGTGGAAGTTGGTCATTCATCATTGGCTTTTTGTGCTTCTTTATCGGATGGATTACCTTTAACTTATTTATTTTCTCTTTCGATTAATATCCCTTTATCCTTTTAAATCTTATTCTT
>CAWERM010000152.1:0-5856 GCA_963810995.1 uncultured Acidobacteriaceae bacterium
GCAATGTATTGCTAACCATGTGATTCACAGTTGCTATTTTAGTAAGAAGTAGTAATATTTACCCACAGAGGTGAGCGATGCCGGACATTCAAAAAGTGAGTGTTGCCTTGACCGGAGAGCAGGTCGCGATGTTGAGGGGGGCGGTCGAGACGGGAGAGTACGCCACCACCAGCGAGGCAATTCGCGAGGCGCTGCGAGAGTGGCAGTGGAAGCGCACGCTGCGCGGCGAGGAGTTGAATAAGCTGCGCCAGGGTTGGCGTGAAGGGAAGGCGAGCGGGCCGGGTGCTCCGCTTGATCTTGCGGTGACGCGTGAGGAGGCACGGCGGCGGCTGAAGAAGGCTACAGGCAACGCAGCATGAGGCCGGTCCTGCTGTGGACACCTCAAGCGCGAGAGGACCTGTTGGAATATTTACGTCACAATCGGACTGGACAACCCTACGGCCGCGGAACGGTTCTACACGGCAATGGAAGAGAAGGCGGCGCTACTGGTGCTGCATCCGCGGCTAGGCGTGCGCCGTCCGGAGAGCGCGACATCGGCGCGGATGCTGGTAGAGGGTGTGTACCTGCTGCTCTACGAGACGCGCCCAGACAGCGACGATGGGCTTGTGGTTGAGGTCGAGATTGTGCGCGTGGTGCATGGACACCGGGATATGGCCAACATCGTCTAAGTGGGGGAGATTGGGGTACACCGCGATTACCAACCCATCTGGCGCATCCGTTCCTGAATGATGGCGCTGTATTGGTTCATGTGTTCGGGGCGGCGCTTGAGCGGAGCGGGCAGGATGGCGGCGAGCTGGGCGGCCTGTTGCCGGTCGAGGGTGCGGGCGGGTGCTTTGTAGTAATAGCGGGAGGCGGCTTCGGCGCCATAGATGCCGGGGCCCCACTCGACCACGTTAAGGTATAGCTCCAGAATGCGGCGCTTGCCGAGGACGAGTTCGGCCACAGGTACCAGAGTGAACTCCGCGCCCTTGCGTAGGAACGAGCGGCCGGTGCCGAAGAAGAGGTTTTTGACGAGTTGCTGAGTGATGGTGGAGCCTCCACGGATGCGGCCGCCCTCCATATCGCTATCGGCGGCGAGTTGGATGGCGTGCCAATCGAAACCGTGGTGCTGGAAGAAGCGCGCGTCCTCTGCGGCGATGACGGCGTGCTGAAAGTCGGGCGATATCTGATTGAGTGGAACGAACTGGTAACGCTCGCGATAGGGCTTGCCTTGCATCCAGGCCTGTACACGGCGCTGCATGTGTACCGCGGTTGTGGGTGGGTCGATCCATCGGGCAGATACAAGAAACAGCGCGGCGACAGACCAAAGAGCCAGCATTGCGATGGCAATCCATCGAATGAAGGAGCGGAGTAAGCTCTTGCGACGCGTACGTTTGGTTGGCATAACCGTTATGTTTCAGGATAAACGCGTAGGACAGTCGTGCTTCGCGCGATAACCCACTCATTCCGCAACGAACGCAGAATGAATGCGGCACCCGAAATCCCACCCTTTCGATGAAACCGAAAGGATGGGGCACCGAGAATTAATGGCAGGATTGATAATTTGCGTGAACGCGATGCCAGATCTCGGTCCTGCCGAACAAGGAGATTCCAACATAGCCGCGCAGCCGCATGGTATCGCCGTCCACGACCATCGAGCCGCGATAGGTATTTCCCGACCTTGGGTCGTAGATGGTACCGCCGGAGGCGTGCGTTGCATCGCTTGCATGAAAGTGGCTGCCAATCTCAAGATTGCACAGCGATTTGCCGCGCAGATTCGCGTCTGGATTGTTGATATCGTTTTTGGGCGCTGTTGGACTAACAACCACAATCCGCAGGCAGAAGTCATTGGAGCATGGGTCAATCCGGACAATCGATCCCGACGGCACCTGCCAATCGCCCATGAACGGAGAGGTTTGCGCTTGGAGGGTCGCCGTGCATAGGAAGATTGCAAGAAGCAGGATAATCAAAAGAACAAGCGGACGTTGGAGAACCGGTATAGCCCCACTTAAGCGCTTTTCGATGTGGCTCAGCGACACACAATAGCGGAACTCGCGAAGCGTAGCTGGATAGATTCGACTGAATAGTGCTTGTATCATGTCACTCATCGTACATCCCAGGTCTCAAATGCGAGACGAAGGGCACATCGCTGCGTACGGGAACGGTAATTACTTGACCGCTGCGGGCGATTGCTCTTTGGCCTTGAGCTGCCACAGATCGATCTGGTCGCGCGAGGCCTGAGCGTCCGGCGCGTTGGGCACAAGCTCCAGGTACGACTGCATGTCTTCGACGGCATCGGTGTAGTCGCCTAGCTCCGCAGCAATCAGGGCGGCGTTGAAGTGGCCCTCCGGCCAGGTGGGGTAAAGGTCCAGCCCTTCTTCGTAGTACTCCAGCGCTGCATCTGGATGGCTATTCTTGATGGCGTCCTCGGCCGCGATGCGCCGGATGCGCACCGCATCCGGCAGCGGAGGCTTGGTGGCTAGCGCACGCCACGCTACCGCCTGCTGACGGAACTGGTTCCATGCCGCGTCTTTATCCTTATCGTTGGCCAGCACATGCAGCCGGTTGAGAGCAGCGGCAAAGTTTTTCGCGTCCTGCATGTATTGACCGCCGCGCCACCAGATATCGAGTGTCTTGCGTAGATCCATCTGCAACTGTTTTCCGGCCACGTCACGCGGCACGCAATAGTTCTTGTTGCACTGAGCCTCGATGGATTGCATTGCAACGAGGTCAACCTTGCGATGTCCCGCTGCGGTGTCTACGGTGAACTCGAAGGTATCGGAAGTAAACCGAAAGGTATTCGGGTCAATTTTATCTACACCATTACCCTCTAAAGCTCCTCGATTAAAGTACATGGACGCCGCAGAGGCCAAGATTGCGCGGCGTGCCTGCCTGGTAGTCATGCTGTCCGCGGCGGGTGCCGATGGCTGCGCGCTCACCGTGGTCGGCATCGAGATCAGGACCAGTGCTGCAACGGTGGCAATGCTTACGGAAATACGTTTCATCGGGGCTTCTTCCATATCCTATGTGCTGGAACGAGGATTACTTGATCGCTGCGGGTGATTGCCCGGCTTTGTACTTCCACAGGTCAATCTGGTCGCGCGCGGACTTGGCATCGGGCGCGTCGGGCAGCAACTCCAGATAGTTCTGCATATGATCGGCGGCGTCGTAGTAGAAGCCCAGTTCACCGGCTAATAGCGCGGCGTTGAACCATCCCTGCGCCCATGTCGGGTCCGCCTCGACTCCGAGTTCGAAGTCGTTGAGTGCCTCGTCCGGCTTCTGCCGTTTGAGGGCATCTTCGGCTGCCAGACGGAGGATGCGTGCCTTCTCTGCTAGAGGAGGCTTGGTGGCCAGAGCACGCCACGCCGCAGCCAGTTGAGGGAAATATGTGGGATTGGCCGTGTACGCGATGGCAGTGTCATGCAGACCGTTGAGGGCGGCGGCAAACCAGTATGCGGAGTGCATGCATTCAGCGTTATTCTCCGCCCGCGCACACACATTCACTCCCGCGGTGGGATACCAACCGAACCAGAGGTAGTACGGGACAGCCTGGTTGTCTTGAACCGCGATCTTTCCCGCCGCGGGAATCAGCGAGCACTGTTGTGCGGCGCATGCCGCCGAGACCTTCTCCAGGTCCTTGACATTAACCTGAAGATGCTTGGTTGTGCCTTTTTTGTCGACGACGTCAAACTCCAGGCTGACAGCCGTGATCTTAATGCTGCCGGGATTGACGGAATAGAGCTGCCCGGTCATCTTGCCCCAATGGACCACTGTGACATATTTGCTGGCGTTACCGATTGCGTGTCCGGCTTGCCAGAGGCTCAATGCATCCGTTGGGGATGAGGAGTACTGAGGTTGGGCCGCGGCTTTATCGGCTGGAATCAGTGCCAGAAAGAGACCTGCAAGAAGAAGGGTTGCCCGGGGGATGCTTTTCATGATGCTCCTGAACCGAAACGTGCATACGGCGAGCATGAGGGCGGGTAAGGGGGAATATTACGCGAGCATGTTCAGCCTAACGATGAATTCACATGCCATTCTTGTTCTCGCTGCTGTGAGTGTCAAGAACGGAATGATTAAGACAGTTGTGCTTTTGAGAGAGATTCCCATCTAGACAAGGGCTACAATCAATTCGTCGTAATTCCATAGCGGACGCCGTTGGTTCAAAGTGGAAGGGGCCCCCATGCGCAAGAAGAACGTCTTTCCTATCGCTCACCCTCTGGTTGACCGTGTTTTACCGATTTATCATTCGCCACGCAATCGATTCGCCCTGCCACACTGTGTTAGCGTGCGATACTCCAGGTTGGCCGTGCTGTGCCTGCTAACACTGACAACAGGATTCTTACAGGCAGGTCGCGCCAGTGCGCAAAGTGCGTGTGCGCAACTTGGCGTAAATTGCAACCTGCCGTCCCCTCCTCCGGCATCTCCTCCACAGTGTTACGACCCAGCAACCGGGGCGGCGATCTCGTGCAGCTATCAAGCTCCGTCGAGCACGCAGAATTCCAGCACACCGCGCTCCAGCACACCGCGCACTCCCGCTCCACCGAGCACCGCCACCATCCTGAATAACGCGATGCAGCAGCAGATAATAGGAAGCTTCTTCCAGATGTTCTTCAGCAACGATCCAAAAGCGGACGCGCAGAAGCAGCAGATGATGCAGGAGCTGCAACTGCGGCAGGCGGAGGCCGAAAAGCAGCATAACATTGAGGAGGCGCAGCGGCTGGCGGCAATCTGCAACCGGCTGCAGGCTTCGCTGAAGCTTGCTGGACTGCCGGCCCTGGAGATGAAGGGTACCGGCGGCAGCGGGTTGCAACTGAAGCTGGGCGACGGCGGCGGAAGCGGCGGCAGACACCAGGTTGGAGAAGCCGGATTGCCAGGACTCGCACTGAACGACACCACCGGGAACGGAGGCACGACTCCGTACGGCGAGCCGGGTCTGCCGGGCATTTACACCAATGGTCCCGGCTCCGGGTCGGGCAGTGCCACTTCGGATGGGCCAAAACTGGGCATGAAGATGGATGATGGTAGCACGCCACCGACTCCGCCTGTGCCGGTCGAGGGTACTACTGCCGGAAGCAACCCGCCCGCAGATATATCTCTGCCCGCGGATACAGTCACGGATGTGCGCAAGATGTCGCCACAGCAGTTGGCTGACTTGGCAACGAAGATCGACAATCTGCCGCCCGAGGAGAAGCAGCGCCTGATGGATGCGGCGCGCAACTCCGCCGGAGGAAGTCCGCCGGCAGCAAATCCTGCACCTGCGGGCGGGGCGAATCCTACTTCCGGTGGTGGAAATGCCAATCCTGCACCGGCGGCGGCAGCGAACACCAATCCTACAGCAAACCAGCCTGCGCAATCCCAGTTACAACAGATAGCGACCACATCGCAATCAGCGGCCAGCGCTTCTACTCCAGAGGCTGCATCGGCTTTAGCCAGCTCCGGCTTCGATACAGCGGGTGGCGGCAGTGTACGTCCTGCTGTCGCGATCTCGGGCACTACGGTGGCTGCGGTTCCAGCACCGGCCAGCAGCCAGCCCGTCGCGCGAAGCAATGTTCCGCTAACACCTGCGAGTTCACCTGCCAGAACTTCTGTCCCAGCGTATCCGGTGGTGCCTCTGATCAACCTGGCTTCGCCGTCTGACAGCGTCGCAGCCGCAGCGGGGGTAGCACCTGCTCCTGACAGGCATGAATTGGCAGACGCATCTTGTCCCCCCGGCGTGGCGAAGCTGGTCCCTCCGCGCCAGCAGTTGGAGACGGAACTGGCTTTGCGGCAGGTGCAGTTGGAGAGTCTGCGCAGCACCATCCTGCGCATGGACCGCAGCATACAGCTCGACCAGAAGCAGTTCGCAGACTGGCGGGATGAGGCCTCCGCGGCCATCGA
>CAWERM010000153.1:0-5571 GCA_963810995.1 uncultured Acidobacteriaceae bacterium
TAGCCCCCCCATGGGTAACGACAGGTCGGCTAGCGTTCACCGATCTGTTCATACAAATCTTAGTCGATGAGAGCAGACCGATTCACTCATCTAGCCAAGAGATGTGGATAAAGCTGCCACGCCGCGGGGGCTACGGCACCAGCGAAGGGATCATCAGTCACTAGGGGGCCGGTGAGACTATGAGACCTCGGAGTTAACGGAATTGATGAGCGCGTGGATGTAGCCGTAGCCGAATGCATATGCCTGAAGTTTGCCAGGATCTCCGGGACTGGAAGGCATGTGATCGGGTAGGAAGGACCCTTCATAGCCCGTGTCGCGGAAGATCCGCATGATCTTGAAGAAGTCGATGACTCCCTCGTCGGGATAGACCTCCTGGAAGTTGTTCAACCCGCCCTTGATATTGCGCATGTGGACCTGCTTGATCTTTCCGCGCTCGGCCATGTACTGCACCAGGGGAGGCTCGGTCTTGTTGACGTCGGTCGAACCTTCGCCGATGACGCCGAGGTCCATCTGGAAGCCGTTCCAAGGGCTGTCGACCATCTGCTCGTATTTCTTGTAAGCGGTATAGATGGACGGAGAGTCGAAGTTGTCCGCGCCTTCATAACCGTATGGGAGTCCAGGCGGATCATAGGGGTGGTTCGCCATGGCTACCTTGTATTCGGCGCAGACTGGAATCACGCGCTTCAGAAACTTCTCGATCCTTTCCCAGTATTCGTTGTAGCTGACCGGGCCTGCCATGCCGACAGGCAGATTCTTCCAGTCGTTTTCCAGCTTGAAAGTGGAGTAGACTGCGTCGCCGCGGCCGGCAGCAGTGCCGTTGCGGCGAATGGGAATCATGGTCCAGTGGTAGCTGATGATACGAACATCGACCTGCGCAGCTTTGCGGATGTTGTCGCATATCTGATCGAGCTTCTTGTCCTGATCGGAGGGGTCTTTGAGGATGATGTAACCGGAGTCCATGCGAAGTGCTTCGAGCCACATTCCAACGGCGTCACAGTTGTCCTTCATCTGCTTGAGTACATCCGTGTCGAAGGCTCCGCCGAGCGGGCCCTCGACGGGAATGAATGCGTCGAAACGCGCTCCTTTGCCGCGGTTCGCCTCCTGGTCAGGATCGGGGCTGAGGGACTTTACCCCGAAGCGCAGATTGTACTCGAGGTTCTCCTTACTGGTCAGAGTCGTGCCTTCGATGACATGGTAGTCCGCTCCTACGTGCATCTTGGTGTTCTTGCGCGCGGTAATTTTTTTCTGCGGTTGCCCGAATGCCGGAGCCGCATCTGCGAGACCGCCGAGCGCAGCCCCAACAGTGCCGCCGATAAGTGCTTTCCCAAAATCTCTCCGCTGCATTGTCCCATCCTCCCTCGCTGAAATGTTAGAAGTTGAGCGATTGCAAATTGCTTCTGACGTGGCGTGCGACATTCAGGTTCCAAGAGTCGTGGACTGGCCAGCACAAGGCCCATCCTTCGATCTGGCTTCCATGCCCTCGGTACCTCGGCCCCTAGATTCGTAAGGCGACGAAGCCGGCAGCCGTAAGACCCGCGGTCTGTGTGACGAATGTCCTGTTGGTGGTCGCCATTTATCTTTCCCTGTTTGAATGGTGTCCACCCTAACTCAGAGATCCAATCCTACCGCAGCATCGCAACTACCGCATCGCGCGCGGGCACGCTCATCGAGAACTGACGTCCACTCTGCACAATCGCAACGCCGCCCCACACATCCTCCGCGGACTTGAACTCGCCCGCAGCCAACGTCACCGTTACCTTCTTCTCCTCCCGCGTCGGATTCGTCACCCAAATATGTGTGCCGCCCGCTCCCTGATGCAGCCGCGCCTGCAAAGTGGGATCGTCAATCACAACCTGCTGCGCCAGTCCGGCAAGTTTCAGGAAGCCGGCAAACAACTCCTTCGTTGCCGCGCCGTGGTGCAGGTAGTATCCCGCGCCGGGAAAGGATCCCATCAGCAACGTCCGCCCCTGCCCAAATGAATTCTCCACTGCAGCGATGTGTCCATTTGAATACTGCCCTGCGGCCTTTCCACCTGTCAGCTCATAGTCCTGCCGGAAGTAGCGGCCATAAACCTTGTTCCCCCGCACCTCAAACATCAATTGCTCAGAAAGGTCGGGATCGAATTCCACCTCCTTCTCGCGCGCGCCAAACAAATCATCCAGCCCGAAGTTCGGTTGCACCGTTCCCACCCACCCGCCGTCGCCAAAGTACGCGGGCAGCCCTTCGCAGATTAATGTTCCTCCATTGCGCACATATTGTTTCAACCGGTCCGCGGTCCCGCGCTTCAGCATTACCGGATACGCAAGATACACAAGCTTGTACTCGTCGATATTCTCCAGCGCGACAAAATCCGCCTGAATATTCTGGTCAAAGAACGCCTGGTACGCCCCGCGGATCGACTGCGCGTAGTATGCCGTTGCGCCCTGCTGCACTGAGTTGAACAGCTCCGACTCCGGAACGAACACCAGGCCAACGTCGCCCGTTACCGGATACGACTTCCACACCTCCGCGTGCGAGTTCGCCCACTTTGCCACCTTGCCGCACATCTCAGCTCGCGGAGTGACGGAGCCATCCATCGCGAAGGGCCCAAACGCCCCGAACAGCGGTCCATTTAGCATCCCCCTCCAGCGCGGATAAAAAATGCCCCGCGCGCCGACCGCACACGAGATCATGTTCCAGATGCGCACGTCCTCTGCATCCGGCTGGCGTCCGTCTTCGCGTGGCCGCCCAATCACCTGCGGTTGCATCCATAGCGGTCCACCCTCTGCCTCCGCGTGCCAGAACGGTTTGCCGCGCGCACCCCCCCGCACCACGTCCATCGCCTGGTATTGCAGCCACGGCTCATTACCATGCCGCGAAGCCACCCACGTCAGTCCCCATACATCCATCAGCGCCGCCGACCGCCAGTCATTGTGCCCCTCCGAAGCCAACGCATCCAGCGCGCTCCCCCCGCCGTGCGAGCAGATGAGGTGATGCGGATCGAGCCTGCGAAAAAGATCGACGCGCCACTTCAGCAATCGGAACACATCGTCGACGCCAAACTCCCGCCAGTCAAGGCTCGCCCCATATCCGTCCGAACTCTTCGGTGGGTCAACATCGTCCCACGTTTCGTAGCTGTACCGTCCCCACGCTTTTCCCACCGCCTCCAGCGACCTATACCGTGTTTGTAGCCACTTGCGCAGCTCCCGCTTGGTGCCTTCGCAGTAGCAATTTGTATGCCCTTCGTTCTCGTTCCATATGTCGTACCCAAGCAACGCTGGATGGTTTCTGTAGCGCAAAATCAATGCCGTCAAAAATCTCTCCGCCGCCGCCTGCGCCTCCGGGTTGTCGTAGCACAGCCCCGGAAAACCACTCACCTCCGTGCTATCTCCGACACTGCTGTTCGCGAACGATCCATCGCTCGACTTATACCTTGCGCTCGCGTACTTGTGAAACGCCCACTCCGGCGCATTGGTTGTGAACTCCGCGATGATCACCTTCAGCCCGTTCGCCTCCGCCAGGTCCATCATCCGGTCGTAGTCGGCCCAGTCGAATTTTCCCGGCGCGACCTCGATCGCTCCCCACAGAAACCAATGGCGAAACGTGTTCATGCCCACGCGCGCTGCCGTCGCGTGGTCCCGCGCCCACGCCTCCGCAGGCGGGTTCGATTTACGAAAGTAAACCGCGCCGTATGGGAACACCGGCACCATCGTGACTTCCTTTGGGTAAGGCAACTGCGCGATCGCTTCCGTGCTTCCGCCCATGCCCGGCAAGTCCATGGCGTGGCCCGCCGCGGCGGTTGCGGTGAGAATGGCGGTTGTCCTTAGAAAATCCCTGCGCGTAACTTCCGTAGCCTCTTTTTTCATCGGATCCTATCTTTGCCGGATGAGTGAAACAAATATTTGCCTAAGAAGGCTTCTCAATCAGGCCAAATTTGAATCGATCATTTACATGGATATTTGCAGCGTTCAGAACCCAGCAGACATGCACTGTCCGATCATTTGAGCCGGTTCGTTTGTTAGTGTAGCGCGGTCTGATGGTCCCCGGTATATCTGAACCAACCTGCGTGTTAGTCTTCGGCAAGAACCGACTTGAAGAGGGCCGACGATCAAGTCGACATCAGATTCAAGAGGTCCGATCATATAGCTGCGATGCAAGTCGCCTGAAGGCAAAATGGGACAATGTAGCACTATTCGCAATCCTGAGGGAGCAACTGCCTTCTGTACAGAGAGGTGACCGAGAGCTTCTCCATCAGACGCGCGCGAACCAGATGCTGCGGGAACGGATGCTTAAAGGATTGGAGGGGTAGGAGGGTGGTTCGCGCGAGGTCACGAGCCCACCCATTCTCACTCAGGCGGGTAAGCACGCCGGACATCCCCATCGCATGAGACAAAGACGCGATGAATGGGTGCCCCGCTGGTCGTCGTCTGGCTAATTGGCTAGACGCTACCAGATATGGACTCGGTCGGCTGGAGCAAGATAGAGGATGTCGCCGGGCTTCACGTCGAAGGCGGCGTATCATGCATCGAGGTTGCTGATGGTAGCCGCCACGATTTCTAGCATGGTGGTAATTCACCATCTTTCGTAACACAATCTAAAGGCCCAAGATGGCCAGAAAAGCCAAGCATCAGAACAAATCTGCCATCGCTGAACGATTCATTGCGTTGCGAAGGAGTGTGGGGTTGTCGCAATCCCAATTGGGAACACTCATTGGGATTTGCTGTCAGTCAATTTCCGAGAGCGAACACGCCTGCGTGATGCTCCACAATTCGACGTGGGATCGATTTCACGGGCATGAAGACATAGGCCAAGAGTCCGCAATAGGGCATTGGCCCAAAAGTTACTGGCGGGATTGCCTCCTTGAAGATGAGCCGGCGGAGAAAGGTGACACATTTTGCGCCGTGGGTCTACTTTCCTCCGTCGCGTACCACCACCATCTTGGTACCCCAGGGCTGCAACTCCAGCGGCAGTGTGGTCTTGCCGCTGGCAAAGGTGGCTCCGGCCCAGGGCTCAACCTTGCCGCTCGCGGTGTCCCACAACTGTGCCTGCTTCGACGTGCCGCGGTTGACCACAGTCGTCTTCAGCGACAACGGTTGTTCCCCTTCGTTGAAGAAGAAATACACATCGGCATCCTTGAGCCGCCGGTGGTTGTACTTGAGCCATGTGGTGGCCTGGTCGAGCGCCACATCCGGCGCGGGCAGCTCTGCCAAAATTTGTGCAGTGATCTCCGTCCCCGGCTCCAGCTTCGCCCAACTGATATCGGCCGGCCCCGTGGCCGTCTTAAAGTTTTTATCCATCACCAGACTGGGCGCGCGACCGAAAAAGATCACCTTGCCGCCGGCCTTGGCGAAGGCGTGCAGATTATCCAGCGCAGCCTTCGACATGGCATCCACCGGCGGAACCAAAATGGCGCGATACGCCTGCCCGCTCAGGTTGACCAACTCGCGGCTTTGCAGTTTGAACGTATTCGACAGCGAGTATTCGTCGACAAAGTCGAGGTCCCGCTGGTGCTCCAGCAGTTGGTGGACGATAGCGAGGAAGGACGTGTTCGCCGCAGAGTCGTTGAACCAGAAGCTCGTCGAAGGAATGTAA
>CAWERM010000154.1:0-4333 GCA_963810995.1 uncultured Acidobacteriaceae bacterium
CACACTCAACTTGGGCTGGACCCAGCAGGATGAGCCAGCCAACGTAGCCGAGAACCGCCGCCGCTTGATGACTGAGGTCTTCAACTCGTCAAACAGCTCCACATCCGCTTCCCGCTACAAGCCTTCTGTTCCCTGTTCCCCGTCCCGTGTCCCTTGTCTCGTCACCCTGCGCCAGCTCCACTCCGGAATCGTCCGCATAGTGGAGGAATCCGACGCAACTCAGGGCCGACTTCAGACCGCCGATGGTCGCGCTATACTGCGCGGCGATGGCGCTATCACCAACATTCCCGGCGTATTTCTCGGCATCCAGACAGCCGACTGCGTCCCCGTGCTACTGGCCGATGTACGCCGCCGCGTTGTCGCGGCATTTCACGCTGGCTGGCGCGGCACGCTGGCACGCATCGTGGAACGTGGCGTTGGGACCATGCGCCTGCGCTACGGATCGCGCCCGCAAGACCTGCTAGCTGTTATAGGGCCTTCCATCGGCCCATGCTGCTACTCGGTCGGCGAGGAAGTACGCTACCAGTTCGACTCGCAGTTCGCCTATGCGCCGCAACTCTTCAGCGAGGTCTACGACTCCGACCCGGTGCGCGACAAGTACCCGTTGCTATTTCTCACCGCTCGCGCTCCCGGCCACTCCAATATCGGCCCGCAGATCCACCTCGACCTGTGGCAGGCAAACCGCCGCCAGTTGCTCGACGCCTGCATTCCTGCCAAACGCATCACTGTCATCGGCGAATGCACGGCCTGCGCAGGCCTGGGAACGGCAGCCGGCAGAAAGTACTTCTCCCATCGAGCGGAGAGCGGCTTTACAGGTCGAATGCTGGCCGTCGTCGGAATTACAAACGATTGACTCGAATCAATTCTTCGGATGGGTGCTTGCTATGGCCGGAGTGCTGCTAGCACTAGCCGAATGCCTGTGGAAGACGATCCGGATCAGATCGGGCGCAAACTCGTAAAACTGGCCACCCAAAGCACCGAACAGTGTCACATCGGTGCCATTCTCCAGAGTCAGTGCTACACCGCGCTGGTCAGCCGGGTAGTACGCGTTGGAGATGGCCCCGGAGATGTAGTTGCCCAGGACGTTGGAGGTGTTGAACTGCTTCTTGCCGTTGTCACCGCGACAGACGAATGTTGAGACCGCTGCCGTCCACATGCGGCTCTTCACGGAGCCCGTGCCCTTGCGGAAGTAGCGAGGGTCCTGATGCAGAAGCTGCGGCAGAAGAGCGTTGCCGATCAATGTGCCGTTGACGTTGTCGGCATAGCTCGCGCCGACACGCTTGAAGTAACCGGGTGGTCCCCAGCCGTAGCCGCTGTTGCTGTCGATCAGCTCGCTAAAGCCTCCGCCGATGACAAACGACCATCCAACATAGAAGGGATCGAGAATGCCGTGGAACGCCAGGTTCCACTTCTGCGCGCCGGTAAGCGGCAGTGCCTGCCCGTTCAGCACCACGTTGAAGTTCGGTACCACGGCCAGCAGACGCTGCTGCTCCTCCAGCTTCAACTGCTCCTCCGATTTTTCGTGCTCTTCCTGCTTCGTATCTGGACCTTTCGCGGTGACCGCTGGGGGCGCGGGACCTGACGCTGGCTCAGCCGTTTGCACGGAAGAGGAGGAGGTCTGGGCCTCGGATAAGGAAGCCATGAGTTTCCCGTCAGCAGCTGCTCCCACAATTCCATTGCCACGCGGCGCGGGAGCATCGGGAAGGAGGAGTTCTGAAGCTTCCGTAGGCTGGACCTGACTTGGCTGCGTAAGCTGTGTCTGCCCCTGAGAAGGGGTGAAAATGAATAATGTCAGGGCAGCAATTACGGCTGCAAAATGTCTGCGGGAAAAGATGAGTCTCACCTTGTTAGTCTATCGCATAGACCCACTTACGTCCCTGCAACGATCCGGTCAGATACGCCCAATTCATGGCTCTGCATGGTTGTCGTGGGTTCACTGCTGTAGGCTGGATCGACGAGGAGTTTCAATGAACTTCGAGATGGAGAAGACGCCCACGCGCCAGGTCTACAACCTGCTGATCGGTTTGGTGGCCCCACGGCCCATCGCCTGGGTCACCAGCATGGACGAAACGGGCCGCCTGAACGCCGCGCCCTTCAGCGCCTACAACTACCTCTGCACCGATCCGCCCATCGTCGGCATGGGCGTCACCAACCGGCCCGGCCGCGCAGCCGTCCCCAAGGACACCGCGCGCAACATCCGCCGCACCGGCCAGTTCGTCATCAACGTCGTCACCGAGGACCTGATCCAGCAGATGAACATCTGCGCCACCGACTTTCCCGCCGAAATCGGCGAGCTGGAGATGGCGGGCCTCACCACAGCGCCCTCCTCCGTGGTCAAAGTGCCGCGCATCGCCCAGGCCCACGCCGCGCTCGAATGCACCGAGTTCACCACCATGGAGATCGGCCGCTCGCGTATCATCCTGGGTCGTGTGGTCGCCATCTATGTGGAGGACCAATTCATCGTACCGGAGCACGATGGCGCCGGCCCATACATCAAGGCCGAAGAACTCCACGCCATAGGCCGCATGAACGGCCTGGGCAGCTACGTCCACACCCGCGACAGCTTCCTCTCCGTCCCGCGCATCTCCTACAAGGAGTGGCAAAACGGCAAACGCTAGGACGCGCTCACCGTCGTCTCAAGGGCATCGCCACCTGAGCCGCTTTAGACTCTTATCAAGTGGCCGCGGCGTCATGAAACCCTTCGCCGCTTATCCTCAGCCTTATTGCCGAAGAACTCCACTTCATTGGTCGTATGAACTGCCTCTGTAAGAACACTCGCACCCGCGACATCTTCATCCGTCTTACGCACTTGCACTACTCGGTTCAATCGGTGCAAATCGGCGTTAGGTCTTAGCCGTAGTCTCGCCCTACTCCAGATACCGCTTGATCCACGGGTCGTCGGAGTGGACCAGCTCTTCCGTCGTCCCATGAAAGACAATCTTCCCCTCATTCAGCACCAGGAACTTCATGCCTGGGTCGATGCCGTGGTCCGGACCGTCTTTTGCAATGGGCTTCATCCCGCCGGCTGCATCGAAGCGGTGAGTCGCCAGCATGAACGCGTCTTGCAGCCGGTGCGTCACCAGCAGCGAAGTGGTATGCGAGACATCGCGCTGCTTCATCACCAGTTCCATGATGGTGGCGGAAGTGATCGGATCGAGCCCGCCGGTGGGTGAGTCGTACAGAATCAGGTCGGGATTGCTGATGATGGCCCGAGCAATCGATACGCGGCGGCGCATCCCACCCGATAATTCAGAGGGGAACTTATCGATCGAAGTCTCCAATTCGACAAACTTCAGCGCCTCCACCACGCGTGCGTGGGCCTCGGCCTCCAGCATCTGCTCCTCGTGCAGCCGGTAGGCAACATTGTCCTCCACGTTGAGCGAATCGAAGAGCGCCGACTCCTGGAAGACCATGCCGATGCGCGCGCGCAGCGCATACATCTCTCGCCTCTGCAACTTGTCGATGTCCTCGCCGAAGATGCGTATCGTGCCGGAGTCGGGCTTCAGCAGTCCATTCGCCAGCTTCAGCAGCACCGACTTTCCGCAGCCCGCCGGCCCCAGCAGGATCAGCGTCTGTCCACGCTCCACCGTGAACGATATTCCCTGCAATACCGGCTTGACGTTGAAGGTGATGCTGACGTCTTCAAACTGCACTACTGAAGCCCCGGCGTTAGCCGGCTCCACGGTTGCAACATCGGTGCTGGGAAGGTCTTCAGCCATAGGCTCGCTCAACTGCCGAAGATGCCGATCATGAGGCGGGTGACAATGAAGTCGACGACGATAATGAACACCGACGACACCACCACTGCCTGGGTGGTGGCGCGGCCCACGCCCTGCGTGCCGCCCGTGGTCCTCATTCCAAAGAAGCACCCCACGGTGGCGATGATGAAGCCTGAAAAGATCGGCTTGGTAAGGCCCTGCACAATGTCGCCATGCATCAAGCTGCTGTACGAGTTGTGCAGGTAGGAGCTGGCATTGAGTCCCAGCATATTCACCGCCACCAGGGTGCCCCCCGCAATGCCGGCCGCATCGGCGATGATCGTCAGGAAGAAGAGCATAAAGACGGTGGCAATCAGGCGCGGAGTCACCAGCTTGCGCACAGGGTCGGTGCCCAGCGCGCGCATCGCGTCAATCTGCTCGGTCACCTTCATCGATCCCAGCTCACTGGCCATGCCGGCGGCGTTCCGCCCCGATACCATCAACCCCGTCAGCACCGGGCCAAGCTCCTTCACCATCGACAGCGAGACCAACGAGCCGGTCATGCTGACGGCGCCGAACTCCTGCAGCGCGGTCACAGACTGTAGCGCCAGAACGCATCCGGTAAAGAAGCCGCT
>CAWERM010000155.1:0-5407 GCA_963810995.1 uncultured Acidobacteriaceae bacterium
AATGTAATCCCTTCCCCGGCTGAATCTCCCATCCTCACCCCTCCCACCAAAGCCCAGCAAGACCTCTTCGCCGCCGACGTTCTCCGCTACTTCCTCCTCCGCGAGATTCCCTTCGGCCAGGACGGAAGCTTCAGCTTCGACGCCCTCATCACCCGCTACAACGCCGACCTCGCCAACGGCTACGGCAACCTCATCAGCCGCACGCTGAAAATGATCAGCAACTATTTTGCAGGCGAGATTCCCACTGTCAAGTTAGAGGAGGTCGAATTGTCCGTCTTTCTGTCAAATGTGCAATCGTCCCTCTTTTGGCGAGATGAATTCCAAACCATACTAAGGCAAGACATTGACGACTACAGGTTCGACAAGTACCTCCATAATATAGGCACCTTTATCTCCGCGGTTGACCAGGTAATTTCCACGGCGGCTCCATGGAAGGAGCGCTCGATCCCGGCCGAAACTACAGCGAATCGCAGCCTAGCACTTTATTACGCCGCCGAATCCATCCGCATCATCACCGCCCTGCTCTACCCCATTCTCCCCTACGCCACCGCCTCCGTCTGGCAACAGCTAGGTCTAGGAAGCATCGAACAAGCAGCACGCAATGGGGAGCTGAAAGACCTCCAATGGGGCGGCTTCAAACCCGGCACAAAACTCGGCCCGCTTGCCCCCATCTTTCCCCGAGCGGACAAAGGACTCGCCCAGATTATGACTGACATGGAAAACCCCACCACTCCCGCCCCCGAGCCCACTGAAGCATCCTCCATCCCAACCCCCGAGGCCCTTAACGCGGTGCATCCGACAGCCGTCGATGCTCCCGCTACACCTGCCGCACCTGGCACCTCGAACCTCGAACCTGGAACCTCGAACCTCATCACCATCGACGACTTCGCCAAGGTCGAACTCCGCGTCGCTCAGATCGTCGTCGCCGAGCGCATCCCCAAGGCCGACAAGCTCCTCCGCCTGGAGGTCGATCTCGGTCCCAGCTTCCCTCGCCGCCAGATCCTGGCCGGCATCGCCGAGCATTACACCCCAGAATCCCTCATCGGTCGCAAGGTGGTCATCGTTGCCAACCTCGCCCCACGCAAGATGCGCGGCCTGGAGTCGCAGGGGATGGTCGTCGCCGCCTCGGTCGGCCCTGACGGCGCACCCGTCCTCGCCGGCTTCCTGGAGGATGTCGAACTCGGCGCGCGCCTCAAGTAACGGTTTTAGCAAGGATTGTGTACTTAATGCCCACGAAAGTTTCGCCTTCGTTCTAACCACTACGCCTCACGGGAGTCTTACTGATATATGGCTACTCCGGTTGCAGTTCCGTTGAGCATAAGCGAGATGGCGATGAGCGAGGTGGAGCGCGCCCAGGCCCTCGCCATGCGCTACCACGCCGAGTTCGTCGATCTCAAGAACTTCAAAATCTCGCACGAGCTCTTCAAGAGCGTCCCCGTCGACATGATGTTCCGCTACAACTTTGTCCCGCTGGAGCAGTTGGAGGGACGCCTCGCCATCGCCGTCAGCGATCCTTCCAAGCTGATGATGCTGGACGAGATCTCCGGCCTGCTTGGCCAGCGACTGGTCACACGGGTCGCCACCATGTCGCAGATCACCGACCTGCTCAAAAAGACCGAGCAGTCGCAGCGCGTGCTGGACGAAGCCAGCGAGGGCCTGGCCTTCGACGTTCTCTCCGACGAGGACAATCCCGACGAGAACATCTCCATCGAGCGGCTCACCGGCGAGGACGACATCTCGCCCATCATCCGCCTCGTCGATACCACCATCTTTACCGCGCTGGAGCGCCGCGCCTCCGACATACACCTCGAAACCTGCGACGACTGCCTCATGGTCAAGTACCGCATCGACGGCGTGCTACAGCAGGCCATGGCGCCCATCGCGCGTGAGCATCATCAGACCATCCTCTCCCGCATCAAGGTCATGAGCGAGCTGGACATCGCCGAGCGCCGCGTTCCCCAGGACGGCCGCTTCCGCGTGCGCTACAAGGGCCGCCTCATCGACTTCCGCGTCTCCATCATGCCCACCGTGCATGGCGAAAACGCCGTCCTCCGCGTGCTGGACAAGGAGTCCATGTCGGAGAAGTTCAAGAAGCTCTCGCTCGACGTGGTCGGCTTCGCGGCCGACGACCTGGAGCGCTTCCGCCGCTATATCAAGGAGCCCTACGGCATGGTGCTGGTCACCGGGCCGACTGGCTCCGGCAAAACCACTACCCTCTACGCCGCGCTCAACGAGATCAAGTCCGAAGAGGACAAGATCATCACCATCGAGGACCCAGTCGAGTACCAGATTCGCGGCATCACCCAGATTCCCGTCAACGAGAAAAAAGGCCTGACGTTTGCTCGTGGGCTTCGCAGTATTCTTCGCCACGATCCGGACAAGATTCTGGTGGGAGAAATCCGCGATGCAGAAACTGCGCAGATCGCCATCAACTCCGCGCTCACCGGCCATCTCGTCTTCACCACCGTCCACGCCAATAACGTCGTCGATGTTCTCGGCCGCTTCCTGAACATGGGCGTCGAGCCCTACAACTTCGTCTCCGCGCTCAACTGCATCCTGGCCCAGCGGCTGGTGCGCACGGTCTGCGAGTTCTGCGTGCGCGATGTGCACTACTCCGACGCAGAGCTGCTGGCCAGCGGCCTCGAACCCGAGGAGTGGCGCGGCTTCAACTTCCGCGAGGGCCCCGGCTGCATGGAGTGCGCGGGCACCGGCTTCCGCGGCCGCTCCGCCATCCACGAGCTGCTCGAACTGGACGACGAGATTCGCGAGATGCTGCTCGCCAAGCGCCCCGGCAGCGAGATTCGCAAGAAGGCACGCGACAAGGGAATGAACTTCCTGCGCGACTCCGCCATCCAGCGCGTCCGTCTCGGCATCACCACCCTGAAGGAGATCAACAAAGTCACCTTCATTGAGGCAGGGAGATAAAGGCAGAGAGATTCTATACGTCTGGGACATGGAGGTTCACATGTGGTTTCGATTGCCGCATGAAGATCATGAGCAATGGAGATCAAGGCATCTAAACGGTATTCGATGGGCAATATTGCTGGCCTTTGCGGGCTTCGGTGTTGTCGGAGTTCTAGGAAGACTAGTTGCGATTTTCCACGAGAACATTGTGGACAGGTTGATTACCATTGCGAACCCCATGGAATGCTTTTGTAATTCTAGGGTCTTTGCTGTTCGGTATTTGGTTCTGGGTGAGCACTCGTAATACGGATATTGAAGCGATAGAGAAAGAGAATAGGTAGTCTAGGACGGAATGGATTTTTTACCGAGATCGTTGGGGACGCGGCCGCGGCTGGCCTGCGAGGTGCGCGCCGAGGGCGTGGTAGCCGCTCGCGCCGAGGACGCATTCGCCGTGCTCTCCGCCGTCGCGCGCATACCGCTGACCGACGAGATCGTCGGTGCCACGACTTCAAGGCGACGACGGCTCCGCATCGACAGCCGTCGTGGGTGGCGACGCAGCGGGCCGCGCAGCAGTTGTAGCAGCCGTGCGCAAGACGCTGGAAGCCGTGGCTCAGCGCAGCCGCGAAGTTACCCTGATCGTTCCCGACGCAGCCGTTCGTGTCCTTCTGCTCGACTTCGACGAGCTTCCCGCCAAGCCCGCAGAGGCGCTGCCCGTCGTCCGCTTCCGCCTCAAAAAGCTTCTACCCTTCGACGCAGACGATGCAGCCATAAGCTATCAAGTGATGGCCACTGCGAAGGGCAATTTACAGGTCCTCGCTGTCGCTATGCCGCGCCAGTTGCTGGCCGAGTACGAATCTGTCGTCCGTGAGGCTGGCTTTGAGCCGGGAGCGGTACTGCCCAGCACCCTCGCGGTGCTCGCCGGTCTGCCTGAGGCTGAAGCGCCGGTTCTGGTGGTTAACGCCGGGCGCGAAGGTGTCACCACGGCAATCGTGAAGTCGGGCGTCCTGCTGCTGCATCGCACTGTCGATCTGGAAGCGGACCTGCGCGCCGATGCCGCAGTGGCCGCACAGCTCGCGGCCATCGCCGCTCAAGACGCGCCAGCCGAGTCAGAACAATGGCGACGTCAGGAACCCGCAAGCTTCAGAGACCGGAACGATGTCGCTGCCGCAATCGAGGCGGCATCTCTCGCCCAGGAGATCGTACAGGAAGTTGCGCAGGAGATCGCTGTAGAGCGCAGCCTCACAGAGACAGCCAGCGAGGTCGCTCAAGCGGTGAGCGTCGCCGCAGCCTACTTTGAGGACACATTGCAGACGCTGCCCGCGACAATTCACGCCGCCGGCACGCTGGGCGCAGCGACCCTGTCCGCCTTGCTCGGCGAAGCACACGTCGGCCCGCTCGCAGTACACGAGATGCTGCACTCCCAGATGCTGGGCGCCGGTGCGACATCCGCCGGCACACCCGGCGGTGTTCCCCTCGGCTGGCTGGCGGGAGTACGGGGGGCGCTGGCCAACTGATGCGCATTGCAATCAATCTCGCCACACACCCCTTCGTCGAGCTGAGGCCCCTCTTCGCCCGGCTTCGTCTGGTTATGGCCGCGCTTGCCGTCACCGCTATCGCGCTTGGCATCGGACTGCACATGCTAAACCGCCGCGCCCGTATCGCCCAGGCGCAGATGGACGATCTCAAGGCGCAGACCCTCACCGTGGAGCTTGAACGGCAGACCAACGAAGCGCGCATGAGGGAGCCGCAGAACCGTGCCGTACTCGAACGCTCCCAGTTCCTCAACGATCTCTTCGCACGCAAGAGCTTTAGTTGGACAGCAGTGATGATGGATCTTGAACGAGTACTTCCCGCAGGCGTCCAGGTCACCAGCATCGAACCCTCGATCACCGCGGAGGGCAACGTCAACATCCGCCTCCGCGTCAGCGGCCAGCGCGATCTAGCCGTCGATCTGGTGCGTAACCTGGAACATAGCCAGCGCTTTCTCGCTCCGCACCTTAACAATGAAACGGCGCAGTCGCAGGAGCGTGGTCTTCAGACCGTCGCTGATACCGGAGCTCCCGGAGGCGTCGAGTTCGATATCTTGAGCGGCTACAACCCGCTACCCCCATCGGTCAAGGACCGCGAGCAGGAACAAAACGATAAGGCCGCGGGGCAGAAAGACACGACGAGCCAGAACAAGCCGGCAATCCCGTCGGCACCTAAAGCCCCGACAAATCCTAAGTCCGTTGCACTTCATCCACTCTCCACAAGCGCAAAGCCCGCCGCAAATCCGAAGTCCGCAGCCAGTCCAAAGCCCACCGCCAATCCTAAGCACACAGTCACGCCGCATCCTAAGACTACGGCCTCATCCCCAACGGTCAATCAAAAGCCTGCCAAAGGGGTTGTCCAATGAGCGCCCTCACTGCAATCAGGCCGAATATCTCCGCCGGGAGTATGGTCGTGCGCATGCGTGCCCTGCTCAGCCCACTGAACCTGAGCAATACGTACGGTTCAAGAAAAA
>CAWERM010000156.1:0-5585 GCA_963810995.1 uncultured Acidobacteriaceae bacterium
GCTGCCGTAGTGCGAGCCGCGCCAGTAGTCGAGCAGTGTTGGATCGCCGCCGTCGCCGTCGTCCAGGTGTCCGGTCAGCTCAAAGTGGTTCGGCCCCGCCGACAGAAACTCGGCTGAAGGATTGATGAAGTAGATGCCGACGTGCTGCTTGGTGCTGGACCAGCCATAGGCCGGAGTGTCGAACTGGTCGGCGCAGTAGTCGTACTTATGCTCCACCTGCCCGTCCTTGACGCCGGTGGTCAGGCGGCGCGCCTCCTTCATGTTCAGGTCAGTCCCCTTATCCCAATCAGCCCCGGTGGGCATGGCCATATTGCGCTGCGAGTCGATGGACAGCCAGTCGAAGACGCTGCCGTTCAGCTTCATCCCGTAGCGGCTCTCGCCGATCTGGGTAGCACCGTAGCTCGGCTCATGAGTGAAAATGGCGTAGGTATAGATTCCCTTCTCGCCCCGACCCAGGGAGTAGCGTATCTCCATGTCCACCAGCAGTCCCGGGCCGCGTCCGCCACCGCCAGGTGTCCCCGCCGTACCCGCTGCTCCTGGAGCTGCTCCCGGTGTACCTGCGGCTGTTCCGGGCCGGGGCCCTCTGGTGGTGCCGCGGTTGCGCTGCACACCCGGGGGCAACTGGACCTGCGCGGCGGTCCGCGCGCCTAGGGGAATCTCACTCTCGGGAGATTCTGTGCTTGGTTCGTTGCTTCCTGCGTTCAGACCCTTTCCATCCGACCATCCCTTGATGGAGACCTCCGCCCGCTTGCCGCCGTTCGCCTTGGGGTCGATCGTTACCTTCGCCTCCATGCGCGCCGCACCGTTGGGGTTCTGCTCCCAGTAGCCCGCATGATGTCCGGAGACGTAGCCCTGGGTCTCCAGTTCATACACTCGGAGCGAGGTCATGTCGCCGGTCTTCTTGTTGATGGTCGCGGTCAAATAGCCATTGGAAAGAATGTAGCTTGTGCCGTCATCCGTGACCGTGACCGGCTCCGACGGCACGGGGGTTTCAGGGTGCAGCCCCGCCGACGCACTTTGCCTCTGCGCGAACGACGCAATACAGATCAAGCAGACCAGAAGAGGCGCTGCAAACCAGGCAAGCCGGGCCGGTCGCGATCTACGAAAGGTATTTGCTTGCTTGAGGGAGACTGTGGGCTTGGTAAAACTGGCGAACGAGGCGTGGCGGAGCGACATCGGAGGCATACATTGTCCTTTCCTGCGAAAGGCGGACTGGCCGCACTGTTAAGTACGCATCCCATCCCTGGGAAGACGCGCAGCAATTGTACCTATGCAAGACATTACCGCTGTTCAAGATTCAAGCAGTGGGCTGTCGCGAACCCCGTTCCTCGAACCTTGTAACAATCCATATAATCCACCTGTGCCTACCGACTCCGCCCTCGAACGCCAGCAGCACATACGGATGCGCCATCCTCCCGGCCAGACCCTGCTATTCGACGCCGACGACACCCTGTGGGAGAACAATATCTACTTTGAGCGCGCCATCGCGTCCTTCATCTCCTACCTCGACCACCGCACCCACACGCCGCTGGAAGTGCGTGCCCACCTGAACCGCGTGGAGCATGAGACCATCGCGGCGCACGGCTACGGCCTCAAGAGCTTTCGCCGCTCGCTGGTCGCCTGTTTCGAGCAGTTGTCGGACGCTCCCGTCACCGCGGAGAAGCACGCGCATATCCTTCACTTCGTGCAGTCCATCGCCGAGCATGAGATCGAGCCGCTGTCCGGCGTGGACGTAACCCTTGCCGAGCTAGCCACACGCCACCGCTGCCTTCTTGTCACCAAAGGTAACCCGGAGGAGCAGCACGACAAGCTGGTGCGTTCCGGACTAGCCAGTCACTTTACTGCCGTCGAAGTCCTGCCGGAGAAGAACGCCGCCGCGTATCGCGCACTTGTCACCCATCACCATTGCGAGCCGGCACTCACTTGGATGATTGGTAACAGTCCTAAGTCCGACATCAACCCAGCGCTGGCCGCCGGTCTGCACGCTGTCTTCGTGCCTCACGACCACACATGGGTGCTGGAGGAAGAGTCCGTCAATCGTCCCCCAGCCGGGCAGACGCTCCTCGAACTCGCCGCCTTCGCGGACCTCATCCACCATTTCTAGGGATGCTATACTGACGCTCGGAATGCAGGTCGCTGCTGCCACGATTCATCTGTGTGCAGGCTCCATGCGGAGGTGGCGAAATTGGCAGACGCACTAGCTTGAGGTGCTAGCGCCGCAAGGCATAGGGGTTCAAGTCCCCTCCTCCGCACCAATCCAAATATGGAGAAGTATGCTCGACCACATAATTCTCACTGTCAGCGATATAGAACGTTCGCTTGCCTTTTACCAAGCGGCGCTGAAGCCCCTCCAAATCAAGTTTTTTATGCCATATAAAGGCGTAGCCGGTCATCCCGATCTGTGGGGATTCGGGGACGGTAAACGGGCGATTTTCTGGCTGAAGCAAGGAAAACCGGATCCGGCGGGCATTCATTGGGGCTTTGTGGCCAAGGATAACGCTCAAGTCGATGCATTCTACAAAGCGGCGATCCTGGCCGGCGCCATAGATAACATTTCACCCCGCGCGCGCTTGGAATATTACCCTGGATACTATGCCGCTGCTGTATTTGACCCTGACGGTTATTCGTTTGAGGCCGTCCACAAAAGCTAAGGTTGGTTCAGCGCTTCCTGGGGTGACTAATGCAATCGGTCGGTACGATTAGCCAGCTTCGGCGGTATCCGGTGAAGTCCATGCGCGGTGAATCTTTGCCGGTCACGACGCTGACTCTGCAAGGTCTTCCTCTGGATCGGAGCTACGCGTTTGTACAGAAAGATTCGCGCAGTTCGTTTCCCTGGTTTACAGCGCGTGAGATGCCGGAACTTCTCCGTTACATCCCGACAGTGGTGGAGTCCGGTCTGCAGGATGTGGAAGTCTCGGTCACCACTCCCGATGGCATGATATTCCCCATTCAGAGCGACGAACTGCGCCAGTCTCTGGAGGCGCGCTCAGGGAAAAATCTCTTCCTTCTGCACGACTATCGCGGCTCGTTCGATGTGGCGCCTATCTCGCTGATCAGCTGCCAGACGGTCTCCCAGATCGCGAAGGAGAGCGATACGGAAGCAGATTCCGTGCGCTTTCGCCCCAACCTGCTCGTCGATCTGCACAGCGGCGAAGCCTTCGAGGAATTGAACTGGATCGGCAGGATTCTTCGCTTAGGAGACGCCGCACGGATCGCGGTCCTCAAAGTCGACCAGCGCTGCATGATGATCTCGCTCGATCCGGTGAGTGCAAAGCCGAACCACGCGGTCCAACGCTGCGTTGTTCAGCAGCACAATAACAGCGCGGGCGTATATGCGGCGGTGCTTACTCCCGGAGAGGTTCGAATTGGGGACACTGTGTCGTTGGAGTCCTAAAAGCTGGCTCGGCGGCAAGTGCTCTCCTAAAAATTCGTTCGACCCTTGCCTGCGCCGGCAACGCCGCATGATGAGGCGCGAACATCGCCCAGCGGGTGCGACACGATACAATGCAGTTGTCCCTGCGGACAACGAACGACCAAGGAACTTGGTTCCTTGGACACCACGCGAGAGTGGCGGAATTGGCAGACGCACCAGACTTAGGATCTGGCGGAGCAATCCGTGGGGGTTCGAGTCCCCCCTTTCGCACCAATCCACCGAACACGTCGTACCATTGCATCTTCAGCATCGAAGCCCCTTATGAGCCAACCTAAGCAACCCGCGGAACCGCATACCGTCAAGATCACCAACGCAAACGACTACCGTAACAGCTACGCCAACAGCGTGCAGGTGCGCATGAGCGTCTGGGACTTTTATCTGGTCTTCGGCACCATGCATCGGGACACGCAAGAAGAGGTCCAAATCGAGAACTTTCAGGGCATCTACCTCAGTCCGCAGCAGGCCAAGGCGCTGAGGAACGTGCTCGATCACAACCTGACACAGTACGAGCAGACCTTTGGCCAGCTTGCCCTGGAGCCCCTGTTTGGACCGTCCGGCGGCCCCGTCAACTAGCCCGTGCGGACCCTCTATTGGCCCCGGAACCCAGTGCGTGACGCGCGTACCGCCGTGCCTCTCTGGATGCTCTATCCGCTCTTTTTTACCATCGTCTACCTGTCGCACCTGACGCTGCTGCGCCTGCCCTACTTCTGGGACGAGGGAGGTTATTACATCCCGGCGGCATGGGACTTCTTCCGCACCGGCACTCTTATTCCCGTCACCACCGTCACCAACGCACACCCGCCATTGCCTTCCTTCCTGCTGACGGGCTGGTGGCATCTTTCGGGCTTTGTCCCCAGCGGCACGCGCACCTTTATCTGCATGGTCTCTGCTGCCGCACTGCTCGCAGTCTTTCGCCAGACGCGCAATTTGCTGGGCACGAAGCCCGCCATCGCCACAACCCTGCTCACCGGCCTCTATCCCATCTGGTTTGCGCAGAGCACGCTGGCCCACGCAGACATTATCGCCGCAGCCTTCACCCTATGGGGGCTGTCGTTCTACCTGGAATCCGACGCGGGGCCACAACCGGGGTCGTTGAATGCCCCGCATCTCGTATCTGAGATGTGGGTTTCGATCAGGAGCAAACTCTACGCCGCCGTTTTCTTCTCGTTAGCTGCGCTGTCCAAGGAGACGGCAATCGTCACCCCGGTGGCGCTGGCAGTCTGGGAGGCATTTCTTCTGCTGCGGGAACGCACTATTGCCGAACGATTGCGTGCGCACGCCAGATGGATCGCCGCGTTTCTGGCCCCCATTCTGCCGCTATACTGCTGGTACGCGTACCACTTCCATCGCACCGGTTACGTCTTCGGCAACCCGGAGTACCTGCGCTACAACGCCACCGCCAACCTGGATGCACACCGCATCGCGCTCTGCCTCTACCATCGGCTACTGCACCTGACCATGCACATGAATATGTTTGTACCAGTGCTGTGCGCGGTGGCCGTGCTTCTGTTACCGGCCATTGCTGCACGCGCCCGCCTCGCGCGTCCTGTGCTGAACGCCATCGTCGTGGTCCTGCTGGCCAACTGGATCGCTTTCTCCGTGCTAGGCGGTGCGTTGCTCACCCGCTACCTATTGCCGATGTACCCGCTCGTCCTGCTGGTATGCGTGTCCGTATGGCAACGCCACATACGCTCGTGGATGTGGCTTGCAGCGCTCAGTGCAGCCGCGTTTGTGGCTGGCATATGGATCAATCCCCCCTACGCCTTCGCACCCGAGGACAATCTGACCTACCGCGACATGATCGTTCTGCATCAGCGCGCGGTATCGCTTATCGCGCAGAACTGGCCCCAGGCGACGGTACTGACCGCATGGCCTGCCGTCTCCGAGCTGGAGCGCCCCGAACTCGGCTATACCAAATTCCCCATCAAGGCAGTCGCAATCCAAAACTTCTCGCGCGAACAGCTCGAAGCAGCAGCACTGATGGAAAAGGCCACTCCTTCTCCCACTGACTACGACACTGCTCTACTCTTTTCCACCAAATGGGCTCCGCCGCCCGGCGCTGTCAACCTCGCTCACCGCAACGCCCCTGTCGACGCACGTTACTTCGACTTTCACCAGGACGTGCTGCCCGCCGAGGCCGCCTCCATCCTGC
>CAWERM010000157.1:0-3350 GCA_963810995.1 uncultured Acidobacteriaceae bacterium
TGCAACGGCTCGTGGGTTGCCGCGATCACGCGCACTTCCACCTGAACGGTCTCGTTGTTGCCCACGCGCTGTAACTCGCCAGACTCCAGAAAACGCAACATTTTGGCCTGTAGCGCCAGGGGCATCTCGCCGATCTCGTCCAGGAAGAGCGTGCCTCCATGGGCCGTTTCTATCCTACCTGTGCGCGACTGCACAGCGCCGGTAAAGGCCCCGCGCGTGTGCCCGAAGAGTTCAGCCTCTAACAGCGACTCGGGAATGGCCGCGCAGTTCAGCACCACGAACGGCTTGCCGGCGCGCGGGCTCAACTGATGCACCGCGTGGGCCACCAGTTCCTTGCCTGTGCCCGTCTCTCCCTCGATCAGCACCGTAGTCAAGCGTGGCGCAACCAGACGGATCAGTCGCGCCAGCTCCATCATCGGCTTACTTTCGCCCACCATGTCCGGCAGCGGCAGGTGCTTCGCGTGCGGCCATAACTCCAGGCCCTCCTCTTCGAAGTGGGGTGCCTGATCCGGTTGTTGCAAACCTGCCATTACGGCCCCGGTTGCCTCGTGTCTATCGACCGATGGTCCAATTGTCATTGCACTGGCAGTATTCAGCTCAGCCGCTTCCAACCTGCCATCTGCTGCTCCGGTCTCTTTTCTCTCAACCGCATGTCTGCTCAGTTCTGGAATAGCCATGTTGCGCCCGCGCAGTAAGGCCGCCATCTCCTGCGAGGCGAGCAAGCGGTCATCCCCTGGGGCCAGACGGCCTGCCGTGGCGATCTGCGGCCCCGCCACCGGACACAGCGCCCACGTCGCGCTATCGCACACGCTGCGCGAGCCAAGGGCATCCTGCTGCGCATGGCGCAAAGCGTGCAGCAACTCGTTTCTACGAGGACTGCGCGCACCCGCGTCATCCCCGTTCCCATCCATTCGCAGCAGCTCCATCACCGGGTGCCGTGTGCGCATCTCTCCCGCAAATTCACTCACCTCCAGATCGGGCAGAACGCTGTCCAGAACCATCGCCTCCGCTCCTCGTTCTTCCAGCAGGGCCATCGCCTCCGCGCCGCCGGCCGCCTCGCGCACCTCCCAGCGCAGTGCCGAAAGCTCCCGCCTAAGCCGAGCACGCCGGCCCACATCCGCACTGGTCAGTACCACCGTCCGCGTAGCTGCTTTGCTTCCGGCGTTCTCTCTGCCTAATCCGTACCCCATATAAGCCCCTTGTGAGCGCCTTCTCTGTGCTCCGATCCCTCGACTATCATCGTTGCTCCTCCAGATCGCGGTCAGCAGTGTCTATGTTCACCTGGAATCCAGCGAAACGAGGTGGAGAGAACGAAGACCGCTGTTTTGTCCCGAAGCTTACTATCCTAAGCGAGTGCAGTCCTAGGCGTACGCAGCACCAGAGACAGGCGGTATCTCTACCGGAACCCGTGCCATCGTTTCGCAACTCAAGGCGCCCAGTCTGTATCCCAGTCCGCGGACCGTCTCGATCAAGCCCGCGTTGCAATTGTGCAGATCGACAATTTCCAGTTTGCGCCGCAGGTAGTTGATATATACATCCACCACATTGGTGGCCGAATCGCTAGGCATCTGCCACACTTCGGCCAATAGTTGGCTGCGCGGGATGCATTGGCCACGATGCAACATCAGAAACTCCAACAACGCAAACTCCTTCGCCGTCAGATCGATCACCCGCCCCGCGCGCGCGACTGTATGCTTGATCCGGTGCAGTTCCAGATCGCCATGGCGAAGCACCGGATTGGCAAACTGCTCTCGCCGCCGCATCAGTGCCCTGCAACGCGCGGCCAGCTCGAAGTAGCTGAAGGGCTTCAGCAGGCAATCGTCGGCTCCCATATCCAGGCATTGCACCTGCACATCAAGTCCGCTGCGTCCTGTCAACACCAGCACCGATGCGTCGTCCTTCCGCGCGCGCATCTCTACCAGAACCTCCAGGCCATCCAGCTTGGGCAGACTCAGGTCCAGCAACACCAGCTCCGGATGATCCATCGCGGACCACGTCAAGGCAGCCTCTCCGTCCTCCACCCACTCCACCCGATGACCCTCCATCTCTAAACCTGATTTTAGAAATGCACCTAGGGCGCGATCATCTTCAACCACCAGCACTCGCATTGCATTCCCCCAAACTAAGTCCAGCAATCCATACTTACCAGACTCAGGGAAGCAAGATAGTTCGCATCTGTCCTCCAATAAACATCTGGGAGGGTCTGATGTTTAGAATCAGCTTTGCGGAACGACTTTTCCACAGATTGATACAACTTTAGTGGTAACAATCTCGTGTCCTGTTCCATAACGGGAATTATGTAAACCTAACTATTCCCAATGTGCAAAACTGAACACGCCTACCCCCTGAATTTGCATGGAATGCAAGAAAATACCTGGGAATCTCCGAATATGTCTCCGGTTTTGAAAGGGCGCGACTTCAGACTCACTGCAAATTGCCTATTCCCAATGCCGTTGTAGGCGCCGAGGAAAACTCAACCACTTGAACAGCATCCCTATGAACCTCTGTTCTTACCAGCGCTAAAGGATCAGACCAACAAAACAATTAACGAGTGACTCGACTCAGACTCGGCGGCGTCGAGCAGATGTAAGACAGCGGCGCGCGCCTCTTCGGCGGCAATCTTGCGATGGCTCGCGGCGGGAGAAAACGCGATGGGGGATTCGGCGAAGCGCAACTCCACTACGATTCCGCGCATAGGAGCATGCGGAAGATGTGAACGAGGAGCGGAGTGTCATCCCAGAAGCAAACGTCGACAAGCGATCGATTGGGGCCGTTGTCTTGAGTGAGACGATAGCGGACATAGACGGCTGTGACCGGTTGACAGGCCTCAATTGCCTCGCTTAGCAGTCCGCTGTGAAAGGGCAGAACGGTGTCCCCGAGGCTACAGGTGCCCTCGGGAAAGAAGACCAGTGGAATGCCGGCATCGGAGACGGATTGCATAGCGGCTTTGGCGCGTCCGGCTGAGCCGCCGCGACCGCGCTGCACATAAAGCGTCCCCCCCATGGCCGTGATCCAGCCGAGGAAGGGCCAGCTGCTGATCTCCGATTTGCCGACAAAAGCGCATGGGTGGAGAGCCGCGAAGGCGACGATGTCCAGATAGCCAAGGTGATTGGAGATGACGACGCCTTGCTCGGGGAACCGGCCCTGGTAGCGAACCACGAGGCCCATGCGGCGCGCGGCCCGTAGGCAGAATCGGTGCAGCCATTCTGCCCTTTGCCGGTGCGTCGCCGGTCGCTGCATAAGCAACTGCAGTGCGGCATAAGCAAAGACCGCGGCCAGCTTCAGGCTTCTTCCCACAGAGCGTACTAAGTGCACCGGGCCTGCCTTTCAGAAGCACCTTCATCCTGCGA
>CAWERM010000158.1:0-6066 GCA_963810995.1 uncultured Acidobacteriaceae bacterium
TGTTATGTAGCCTTGACGAGTACGTATTGCTCCGTAGACGAAGGTGTAGTCGATGCCATCGCCTACCTGCGACCAGAAGGAGGTGTCCACGCTGGGCGGCGGGGTCTTCCACTGGAAGGTGAGGGTGGACTGCTGCTCGGGGTCGTTCTCGACCTTGATGGGGTACTTGTGACCGGCGAGGAGATGGACCAGGACCTGATCGTTGGTGGGATTCCAGCTCTGACGCCAGTGGTTCATCACTAATTTGCCGTCGAACCATACCTGGATTCCGCCGTTGGAGTAGGCCTGAAACTGGTAGTCGCCTGTGACGGGCGCGAGGATGGAGCCTTGCCAGCGCTGCGCTTTGAGCGGTGCGGGTCGGCCTCCACCGGCGGGACGATTGCGGCGCATGTCGATGCCGATGTCAGAGGACTGGCTGGGCGGCTGGGAGCCGTCGATGGGTGCGAGGGTGAGTCCGCCGGGCTTGCCGTCGGCATCGAGGAGGTTGGCGGGTGGAATGGCGACGAAGGGGCGGAGATCGCCGAAACGAGTGAAGGAGGTGTTGTCCCAGAGGATGCCGTAGCCGCGCGAGGAGACGAGGAAAGGAACAACGATGTTGGTGTTGTGCTGCCAGAGGTCTAGGTCGTACCCCTTGATGTCGGTAATGCCGAGCTGCATCTGGCCGAGGCCGTAGAGGGACTCATCGGGCTGGGCCTTCCATTGTTGCTGAATGTGGGATGTGTCTTCGCCCTGGACGGTGGCAGGCTCGATGGTGCGACTGCCGGCTGCCTCGGAGAGGATGGGACGGCCCGCCGCGTCGGCGAAGGAGACCGCGCCAGAGCTGCGGTTGACGATGACCTGAAGTTTGGCGGTGGAGAGGACGATGGACGTGGGGCGCTCGGCGAGCTTCCAGCCGGCGGTCATGGAGTCGTGGGGAATGACGTCGATGGAGGCGCGGGTGAAGAAGTCAGGGGATTTGGCGAAAGCGACGCGGACGACCGTGCTGGAGAGGAGCTGGACGCGGAGATCGCCCGCGGCAAGATGGAGGATGAGGCCATCAGGCTGGCGGTCCATTGCGGCTGGCGTCGCGGGAGCAGCCGTCGCCGGCTGGGCTGCGTGCAGGGTGAGGGCGGAGAAGCTGAGAGCGAGTGCGAGAGTTGCGAACTTTGCCGGGGTCGTAAATTGCATGGGAAAAGTGTACGCGCTGGGGCGATTCGGGTTCCAATGAAACGATTGCGGGGGGCGGTTGACGCAGGGGCAGAGGTTGCGCGGAGGGCCGATCGCACATGGAAGAAGCGAGATGCGGACCCCGGAATGCGTGGCAACCGCAACTGCGGAAGATTCCCAGGATGGATGCGTGGGTGATACCGTTTTTATGCGGATGCAGCGCGGGTTCGAGCGGGGCGCGCGATCCGGCCGATGAGGAGAGGTTCGATGCGACGATGCGCAGACGAGATAGTATTCTTCCTGCTCGCATGCGTGCTAACTCTCTTCGCGCATCCAGCCTGCGCCCAGGAGAAGGGGAGCAAGCCGCCGAGTCCGATTGCGACCTTCACCACGGGCTGGACCTATCTGTGGGCCGATCAGGGAGCGAACTACCGCGCCAATCTCAACGGGTGGTTCGTCAAGCCCGCGGTCAATCTTCCGCGCGGCTACTCTGTCTTCTTCTCGTCGACCAACTACTACGGGAAGAACGCTAAGGGCTCGGTGAACTCCCATGGCTTCACCTCCGGCCTGGTGAAAGAGGTGCTGTCGCGCCCGAAGATCAAACTCACGATCTTCGCCGAGGCTGGCGACGTGCGCGCCTCCTCTGCGGGAACGATCACCAACGAGCTGCTGGTGGCCGCTGGCGTCGGCGTCTCGATCCCGATACAGAGGTGGGTCTCGCTGTCGGTGACTCCGGCGGAGTATATCTTTCTCTATCCGAAGGGTGACTGGCGGAACGATTACAACGCGAAGGTGGGCCTGAGCTTCCCGATCAGCCATCGCTGATTGGCAGAAAGGAGACAATCACGCGATTACGACGGTTGGGCAAGTCAGGTCGCGAGAGTGGGCAGCGGTAAGAGGAACGGGCAGCAGGGTGGAGGAGGTTGTGCGAAGCGCGATGCAGCCTCATCGCGGGAGAGAACATCCGTGAGACAACGGCGCGATCTGGATACCCGGCCAGTGTTTTTGAGGGTGAAGTTCTATGAGAGGCGGCAGGGTGGGAGGAAGCCGATTCAGTCGTTCCGCCCGTTGGGCTCCACTCGGGCCTTCGGCAGAGCGAAAGCGGGTCTTCGACCCGGGCTTTTATGGCCCGCATGAATGCGTGCCCTTCCGGGGGTTGGCGGTTGACGCAGGTGTCCGAGGTTGCGCGGAGGTCCGAGCGTCTTACATCCCACCCTTCGCATACGTCGCGAAGGATGGGGCACCCGAACTTTTTAGATTAGTGAAGGGTGGGCCACCCGCCCTGTACACGCAATTCATCGTTGGTATTACCGCCGTCCGTATCCATGAGCATCAGGCTACCAGCTTGACCTGCACATTACAGCACATCAGTGCTTTGTCGTCGGTGGCTGAGTCGGCGCAAGTTGAGCCGGAACGGGTTGGTCGATAACGATGTGGGTTACTGGATTGTCAAGGTGCCACAATTGATAAATTAGTTGTCCAGCATAGGCGACGGCGCAAACCACGAGGATTGCACAGCAACCCTTCAAAACACGCCGGTAATTAGATTCGCCTCGCTTCACATGTTCCCACGCAGTATCGAGCAGACCAGCGGTTGTCATCCATACGTTTTCCGTAGCCGTGTGAAACGCGGACCGAGTTGCTGACATTAGCTCAATCAGCTTCTGTACCTCAGAGAGAGCCTGTATCAGTGCTCCGTGGTCAGGCTTCTTTTCTGGGTTTTTCAGGTCGAGACGCAAAATAATCCGATACATCACAGTATTAAGCCGCATCGTCATCGAAGCGAGGTCTTCCAGCTTGTCTTCGGGTTTGTGGGGAACCAGTCCGTGGCTCTCCTCAAATGCTCGTGTTGCGATGGAGATGAACTCCGCTACGTCTTCTCTGAGTGAATCAATCCATGCCTGTCGGAACTCGGACACCTTTGTGTCCTTAGCTATAGTTACGCCGATACTTGCCGCAGCCGCACCAACACATGCGACCAACAACGTGTTATCCATTTGAGCCTCCGCTTGTGTCGAGCAATCATAACGCGGTGAGTCCGTATCAGAGGTGCGCAGCAGTGTAATAAAAGCCACTTAATTCACTATTCGACGGTGACGGATTTGGCTAGGTTGCGGGGCTGGTCGACGTCGCAGCCGCGGCGGACGGCGATGTGGTAGGCGAGGAGTTGCAGGGGGACGACCTCGAGGATGGGGAGGAGCAGCTCCGGGGCGGGGGGGATGTGGATGGCGTGTTCGACGAGCTGGGCGATGTGCCGGTCGCCCTTCGATGGCGATGGCGATGACGCGGCCGGAGCGGGCGGTGACTTCCTGAATGTTGCTGAGGGTCTTCTCGTACTTGAGGACGGAGGTGGGGTCGGCGGGGTCCTGAGTGGCGATGACGACGACGGGGAGGGTCTCGTCGATGAGGGCATTGGGGCCGTGCTTCATCTCGCCGGCGGGGTAGCCTTCGGCGTGGATGTAGGAGATTTCCTTGAGCTTGAGCGCGCCCTCGAGGGCGATGGGGTAGTGGATGCCGCGGCCGAGGAAGAGGAAGTCGTTGGAGGTGTGGAAGACTCGGGCGAGACTTGAAGCACTGGTCGTCCACCGAGCGCACGACCTCTTCGAGCTTCGCGGGGATTTTGTTGAGCTCCGCGACGAGCTGGATGGATTCGGCGTCTGTGACGGTGCCGCGGAGCTGGGCCATGTGCAGGGCGAGCAGGAAGAGCGCGGTGAGCTGGGCGGTGAAGGCCTTGGTGCTGGCGACGCCGATCTCTGGGCCGGCGTTGGTGGTGATGGTTCCCTGGGCCTCGCGGGAGACGGCGGCGCCGACGACGTTGCAGATGGCGATGGTGCGCGAGCCGAGGGCGTGGAGCTCGCGCTGGGCGGCGATGGTGTCGGCGGTCTCGCCGGACTGGGTGATGAGCAGGCCGATGGAGGCGGGGTCGGCGATGGGCGAGCGGTAGCGGTACTCGCTGGCGTAGTCGACTTCGGTGCGCAGGCGGGCGAGGCGCTCGATCATGAACTTGCCGGCGAGGCCCGCGTGCCAACTGGTGCCGCAGGCGGCGATGGTGATCTGGGTGGCGGCGCGGAGGTCGGCGTCGGTGAGATGCATCTCGGAGAGGAAGACGCGGCCGGTATCGGCGGAGACGCGGCCGAGGATGGTGTCGCGGACGGCGCGGGGCTGCTCGTTGATTTCCTTGAGCATGAAGTGCTTGTAGCCGGACTTTTCGGCCTGGATGGGGTCCCAGGCGATGCGCTGGATGCGGAGCGGGATGGGGTTGCCGTCGAAGTCGGTGAGGGCGATGCCGGAGGGGGTGAGGATGGCGAGTTCGCCGTCGGCGAGGAAGTGGATGTTGCGGGTGTGATGCAGGATGCCGGGAACGTCGGAGGCGAGGAAGAATTCGCCGTCGCCGAGGCCGAGGACGACGGGCGGGCCAAAACGCGCGGCGACCAGCTTGTTGGGCTCGTTGGCGGAGAGGACGCCGATGGCAAAGGCGCCGGTGAGACGCTTGACGGCGCGGCGGACGGCCTCTTCCAGCGGGATGGCGGGCTTGCGGCGGGGGAGGGTGAGGACGGCTTCAGAGGTGTTGGATGCACGGCGGGACGGCTACGCGAAACGATGGCCAATCTACGACTTCGTGCTTCCATCCGCTCGACGATGACACCTCGTCGAGCGGATGGCGGCGAGGCTGAGCTCGTTCTCGATGGTCACATCCTCTTCATCTTCGGCGGCGAGGTTGAGCTCGTTCTCGATGAGGTGGGCGATGATCTCGGTGTCGGTTTCGGAGACGAAGTTGTGGCCGCGGGCGATGAGTTCGGCCTTGAGGGCGAGGTAGTTCTCGACGATGCCGTTGTGGACGACGACGAGGGTGCCGGAGCCGTCGCGGTGCGGGTGGGCGTTCTCCTCGGTGGGGCGGCCGTGGGTGGCCCAGCGGGTGTGGCCGATGCCGAAGGTGCCGGAGATGGGGCTGGCGGCGATGGCGGCCTCAAGGTTGCAGAGCTTGCCGGGGGCGCGGCGCAGCTCCAGGCCCTGCGGGCCGCCGGCGACGGCGATGCCGGCTGAGTCGTAGCCGCGATACTCCAGGCGGCGCAGACCGTTGAGGATGATGGGGACGGGAGGCTTGGGGCCGATGTAACCGACGATTCCGCACATGGCATTAGTGTAGATGGTGCGCGCGGGAATATGTGAGTGACTGAGGATGGGACTTTTTGGGGGGCGAGGCACAGCTAGTTTGGCGTAGGCATCTCGGCGGAATCGATGACGAGGACATCCAGTGGGGCAGTGGAGGGTTCGAGCTTGAGGCCGAGCTGTTCCTGGACGGCAGTAAAGATGTCTGGGGCGAAGGTATCGGACGTGGCGGATGCGGGGGCGTTGTCGGGGGTCCAGCGGAGGGTGTAGTTGAAGAGGCCGGTGAGGCCGGTCTTGTCGATGACGGTGCGACCGGTTATGTCCCTTAGTGCGTCTACCACGTTCTTCATGGAACAGCGCGCAGCCTGGGCATAGCCGGGGCCGCGAGTGTACTGGCAGGTGGAGCTGATCATATCGTCGGCGGGGGCTCCGGGGGTAGGCCGCATTTTTGGGCCGCCTTTGGCGGCGACGAGGTTGAAGACGGGGAGGGCCTTGGTCTCATGATGAAGCTTTAGTTGGAAGCGGTCAGCGAGGAGAGGCTGGAGCATGGCGGCGCGCTGGGCGTGGGTGAAGTTTTGAGCACCAGGGACATAGGCTGCGTCGAATTTGGCTTCGAGGTCGAACTTGTCACGGTCGATCCAGGGCGGGCCACCGGATATGAGCCTCGGGTCGACGATGCCGTAGGCTTCGCCGATGAGTTTGAAGAGAGAGACATTGGTGGCGGTGTAGCCGTCGGGCGTGGGCAGGAGTAGGAGGAGCTGGTGGGTGGAGAGAGTGAGGGAAGAGAGGAGCTCTCTCTCTCTCTCTCTC
>CAWERM010000159.1:0-9348 GCA_963810995.1 uncultured Acidobacteriaceae bacterium
GGAATGCATGCAAGCTTCATCTGCGGGAGGGCGGGAAATCTTGGAGACTCCGCTGAGGGTGAACTTGCTGATAATGGCGTAGGTCTCGCCGCCCAGGCCGGTGCCCATGAAGATGTCCTGTATGTCGCGCAGGCGGCAGATTTTGCCGTTGAGCAGGTATTCGGAGTCGCCAGAACGGAAGAGACGGCGCGTGATCGTTACTTCTCCGGCGCGCACCGGTGAGCGTCCAAAACGGCGACGGCGAATTTTAAGGACGACGCCGGAGCCAGCCGCTTTTTCGGTATCAGAGGAACTATCTTCTGCGGACTCGGCGGAATCTATCGTCTCTGGGTCGACGGTCGAGCCGTCAATGCCGATCACAACTCCCGGCTGCGCCTCGCGGACCGCCTCTTCGGTCTCCTCGGCCTTCTGCCGTCGGAGGGTAGTTTCATCCCAATCGCCGGCCAGATCCAGAGTGCGAGCCTGGTTACGACTGCGTTCGCTGGAGCCATCACTGGACCAGTCGCCGCCCTCGTCACCTACCATGGCTGCACCGTCGTAGACCTCGGGATCGACCAGCGTCAACGAGACTTCGGCCATGCCGGTGGGTTTGCGCTCGCGCGTGCCGGAAAAGATGACGTCTTCCATCTTGAGGCCACGCAGGCTCTTAGCGGACTGTTCGCCAAGCACCCATATGATGGCGTCGGAGATGTTCGACTTGCCGCAGCCGTTGGGTCCGACCACCGCGGCAATTCCGTCTCCCGAGAAGGAGATATCCGTGCGGTCGCAGAACGACTTGAACCCCAGCATCTGGACCTTTTTAAGCTTGAGCAAACCACACCTCCGGAAACGCATCCAGCCCCAGGGAAGGGCGCGGAGTACACCGCGAGTTTCGCACCGCGCACAGTACGGATTGGATGAACCGTACAGCTTCCAATTTAGCGGGTAATGATAGCGGCATCAACAAGACAAACTCTACATCTTGTGGATAAGCCGGATACAACCCCACAAATGGGCCGGAATGACCGGAAGAGGTCAGGTTACCCCACCCTTATAGGAGGTTTGTTTTCTATTCTTTGAGCGCGGCAAGGTGGAGTTCGAGGGCGTCGAGGGTGAGGTCGAGGTAAGCGAAGCTGCGCCGGCGGCGTAGGGTGAAGGCGCGTGCCTGCGCGAGAATTTGGCCGCAGAGTTGGAAGTTGCCGGTCTGGCGGCCGGTAGGCTTCATCAGGTAGTCGTAGTGGGTGAACTCCATCAGGCGGGTAACGGCCTGGACGCCCTCGACCGGAGTGAAGATTGGCAGCTCACCAGGCTGATCTTCGTCGGCCCACTCCAGGAAGAGCACCTCACGCAGGGGAAGGCGCACGGGGAGTTCGGTGGACTGGACCGGGACGCGGAACTTGTCGTCGCGGCTGAAGACGCGGGGCAGAGATTCGTGGCTGGCTCCCAGGTGATCGAGCGCGCTGCGCCAGAGCTTCAAAGCAGGGGCCACGGGGATAACCAGCACGGGGCCGGAGTTGGCGGATGATGCGCTGGAGCGGCTGTCGAGCAGGCAGATGTCGTCGGCGACGACGGTGTATCCGCGCTGCGCGAGGCTTGCGGCAAGGGTGGACTTGCCCGCGCCGGAGTTACCCAGAAAGGCCACAACACCGGTGCCCACGCGCACTGCGCTGCCGTGCAGCGAGTACATACCAGCCTGGTGGCAGAGAGTGGAGAAGATGGGCGAGAGCAGGTAGGCGCGGATGTCGTCGGGCTGCGCTCCGGGAGCGGGCTGCACCAGCACCTCGCGACCGTTGCGAACCAGAAAGTTGGCGATCTCGGGCACGCGCAGCAGATACTCCTGCCGCGAGGCCCACCAGCGGCTCTCGTTGGCCACCACGTCTGCGATCCGTTCGGGCACCTCGCCCAGGCGGATGGATATGTTGTCTGTGCCGGCTGCGTCCGCGACGACGGCCAGCGGCTCAAGCTCCGGCAGGGGGATCTCCGAAGCCAGAAGAAATGGGCCGAGGCGATACTTCACAACTGCGGAGAGCATGGCTGCATCATATCAATGGTACAGGCCGGAACTGGGAAAGCAGTTGTAGCGGGGTCCGTTGGCCAGCTTCGCACACGACAACATAGATGGTTGGGTGGGGTTTGAATGGTTGTGACTTTAGTACTGATTTTGCGGGCGCCGTACGCGTAGGATGCCGTTGACCTGCCAAGGCGACTTCAATAGCATGGGAATAGAGAGTCTCGCTGCGTCCAGATTTATTTATTAACCGGTGTCCCGAAGATGGAGAGAGTTGCATGACAGATTCGATCAAAAGCGTGACCTCATCCTCGGGTAAGGTGCAAAGGAAGCCGTGGACAACGCCGGTACTCGAGACGATCCCAGTCCGCACAGCGTTGGGGGCTCAGGCTGGGAACAAATGCGACAAGTATGGCTCGCTCTCCCATGGGGGGGGCACTGCCCTAAGTAGTGCGACCGCGGCGTGCAGCAGAATCAAACGTCTTCGCTGCAACGAGGTATTCTGAGCAGGGTGCTGCTTGAGCGCAATCTGCGGATTCTGGCTGCTGCACGGTGATGCGCAACCGCGACAGGTGTGTGCGCGGATGTTGCAGTCCCTTGCCGCTCACGGCCCGGATGGGTCATCGCTGATTGCCAGCAACGCTTTGCCCGGCGCATCGCATAGCGTTGCGTTGGGACATCGACTGCTGAGGATTACGGCGGAAGATGAACTGGAAGCGCAGCCTTTGACCGCGTATTCTATCGCAACACAAGACAAAGAGCCGACCCAGGATGCCACCGTCTGGCTGGTGGCGGACGCGCGCATCGACAACCGCTCGGAGCTTGCGGCAGAGCTTGCGCTGACAGCCAGCGAGGTGTCGGCAATGGCGGATTCGGCCTTCGTTCTAGTAGCGTGGCAGCGCTGGGGCCAGGATTGCGTCGAGCATCTGGTGGGATCGTTCGCCTTTGCGGTGTGGGACGCGCGTGCGGGGCGGTTTTTTCTGGCGCGCGACCACGCAGGCGGCCGCCCGCTCTACTACCGCAAGACCGCGGATAGCTTCGCCTTTGCAACTACGGCACGGGCGATCCGCGCCTGTCCCGGGGTTTCCAGCGAACTGGACGAGCGGCAGCTCGCGCGCGACCTGATCGGCCTACCGCCGGAGTTTTCGCGGACGCGCTTCAGCGAAGTACAGGCGCTGGCTCCGGGACACTGTATGGTGGTGGAGCGAGACGGGGCAGTGCAGCGGAGATACTGGCAGATCGATTCGCCGCGCCCCGTACGATTCGCGCGCGACGAGGAATACATCGAAGCGTTTCTGGAGATATTTGAAGAGGCGGTGCGCTGCCGTCTACGCACTACCGGCGGCGTTGCCACGGAACTGAGTGCCGGGCTGGACAGCGGCGCGGTGGCGGCCACGGCGGCGCGCCTGCTGGCGGCAAACGGTGCGGAGCTTGTTGCCTACACGGCGGTCCCGTGCGCGGAGTATTCCGGCATTGTGCCGACGGGGCTGATCGCAGATGAGGGGCCATTCGCCGCCGAGGTGGCCGCGCTCTATCCCAACATGCGGCACATTCTGGTGGATGCGAGCTGCTCCAACATGCTGCGCGAACTGGAGCGCATCTTTCCCCTGCTCGATCTGCCGCACGCGGCCGCACTGAACAACGTGTGGGGTAGCCTGATTCTGGATCGTGCCGCAGCAAGCGGGGCGAAGGTGATGCTGAATGGAGCGCTGGGCAACTACGCCTTCAGCTACTCAGGCGAAGAGTTGCTGCGCGACACATTCCGCCAAGGGCGCTGGCTGGCCACACTCGGCCAGACTTGGCGGCTGCGCCGCATGGGAATTACGTCGGGGCGCAATGCCGCGTCGTTGACGGTCTTTGGTGTGCTCCCCTGGGCGTTGCGCAGGCGCATCGATCCGCTGATCCGCGCAGTCAACCTCGGCTGGAGTGTCATCCGGCCGGATCGCGCACGCGAGTTTAATGCAGACGATCAGTTCCGCCGCTACCTCTTCACCCACGCAAGCACTCTGCCACGCCTGATGGCGATGGACTTCCAGCAGAACCAGTATGGCGACTACAACGCCGCAACCTGCGCAGGCTGGGGCATCGAAGCGCGCGACCCCACGGCTGACAAGAGGGTCTTCGAGTTTTGCGCGGCGATTCCTCCGGAGCAGTTTGTGGTGGGAGACCAGGGACGGTCACTGGCGAGGCGCGCGATGCACGGACGTCTGCCCGATGCCACGATCCATCGCAAGCAGAAGGGAACGCAGGCCGCCGACTGGTACGAGAGCCTGAGCAGGATTCGCGGCGAACTGGCCGAGGAGCTGGATCGCCAGCAACGGAGTCCCGGCGCGCGCCGCCTGATCGACCTGGACCGGCTGCGCAAGACGTTTGACGATTGGCCGCGTACGGCGCAGGAGGCGGCGCAGAAGGACGGAATCTACGATTCGGCAATCGCGCGCGGTATGGCGGTGGGAAGCTTCATCCGCCGTATAGAAGAAGAGGCCAGAGGGTGACGAGGGAGCGTATCAGGCGCGGCCTGCGAACTCGCGCGTTTCGGTCGAGACCTTCACCTTTTCGCCCTCTTTGATGAAGAGGGGAACGCGGATCTCCAGGCCGGTCTGTAGCCGGGCGGACTTGGTCACGCTGCCGCTGGATGTGTCTCCGCGCACGGCGGTTCGGTGTGGACGACCTCCAGCTCGACGTGGATGGGCAGTTGCAGGCCAATGGGATTGCCGTTGTACTTGTGCAACTGCACCAGGACGCCGTCGGTGAGGTAGTCCAGCGCATTGCCCAGCATCTCGCCCGCTGAGCGTGAGGGTCTCGAAGCTCTCCTGATCCAGGAAGTAGGAGCCGTCGTTGTCGCTGTAGAGATAGGTGGCCGGTACCAGGACGAGGTCGGGCTCCTTGAACTTGTCGCCGGCCTTGAAGGTCTTGTCGAAGACCGCGCCGGTGAGCAGGTTGCGCATCTTCGAGGCGGACCAGGGTCTGGCCGCCGCGCGCGGTGGGGGTATTCACCTCGGCATCCAGGCAGGCGTAAGGGGTGTTCTCCAACTCGAACAGGGTCTTGCGCTTGACGTCGATTGCATCGATCAGTGCGGCCATAAACTCCTCGTTCTTTTGGTCCCCATCGAGGGCAGGTCGGCAGCCAGAGCGAATGCAGACATGGTCCCGGGTTCTTCTCAAGTATAAAGGGTATATCTGACCGGAGGAGAGATGGGAGAGACCGTTCGGCGCAGGTTTTTCCGGCGTGGTCCGGCAGAGATTCTGCTGGCGGCGGAGGCACTTCTGCTGCTCACGTTCTTCCGCGTCTGCCTGGTGCTGGTTCCGGTATACACAATCATTCGCACGATCACGCGCGGGCCTGCTGTAGAACAAGCCAGCGGCGACCCGGTTGATGAGGAGTACGAAACGGCGGGGAAGAGCGATGCGCAGCTCGCGGCTGAGGCTCCATCGGTAGAGATTGCGCGCCGTGTGCGCTGGGCGGTGGAGGCGGTTTCGCGTCACTCACCCATTGCATTTGTCTGTTTTCCGCAGACGTTGGCCGGCTACACCATGCTGCGCCGCGCGCGGCGTGCAGAGCACCATGGTCTACGGCGTAGCGCGATCGCCCGTGAACAAGCTGACGGCGCACACCTGGCTGATGGTGGGCGACAAGGTTGTGCTCGGCGGCGAGGGCTCTGCGCCATTCACGCCGGTGGAGCGATGGGGATGAGGGACAGGGGACAGGGCAGTAGAAGCGCAGCGGGTTCAGGCGGACTTGGCCTGCTGCAGGAGGTCGCCGGCGTGGGCGGCGGCCTCGGCCAGGACGCGGTGGTGGATGGTGAAGAGCGCGAGCTCCAGGCGGTCGCTGACGCCGGTCTTGTCGTAGATGCTGCGCAGGTAGTTCTTGATGACCTGCTCTTTGGTGCCGAGTTGGGTGGCGATGAGCTTGTTCTTGCATCCCTGCACGATGAGCGCGACGATCTGAATCTCCTTGGGGGTGAGGCGGTCGCGGACGCGCGCGCCGATCATGTCCTGGGCCAGGATGGAGGTGACGTTAGAGTGCTGGAAGGAGTGTTGTCCGGAGGCGACGCGGCGGATGCACTCCAGCAGGCCGGGGCCGGGAACATTGCGATAGAGCACGCCATCCAGGGTGCGGACGAGTCCTTCGGGGACCACCGAGCCGTTTTCAGCGATATAGATGGTGCGAATGCCGGCCGACCGGGCGTGGGCGATCACAGCGTTGGAGTCCAGTTGCATGCCGGAGGAGAAGAGAAGAATGGCGCCGCGCGATGTATCGATAGCGTTGCAGAGGCGGGCGAGGTCGTCGCATTGGGCAACAATGCGCATGTCGTCTTCCAATGCCAGGACGCGGGCCGCGCCGGCACGGAAGATCGCCTGGTTGTCGGCAAGGATGATTCGGTTCATCAGAATGGTTCTCCTTGGACGACAATGTGCCGCCAGTCCTCTCATCGGCGTGGGGAGCACAATGGGTGGCGATGTCTCCAATTCGTACATCTACCGGAATCGGGAGCAGGCCACAATGCAGCCAGACTCAAGGCTATAGCATTCCTTCCCTGAATGAGTTGCGATCGGACGCCTCTGTGTAGCCGGCCTCGCGGAGCATACGATGTCGCCACCAGCTACACCTTATGCAGTCGAAACTATTTTTCTATTGCATCGTCTCCTATGTATCACTCTGGCGCACGGACCTGGCCGGCACTTCGCTCTGCCTCAATGCAGAGCTGCGCAGTGAATCTTTCTTCCTCGCAGTGAGGATTTCCACTTAGGAGCAGCGAATGGCTTTCCGCCCCGGTATCCGATTGCGACTCACAACCCTGTTCAGATTGATCGCTCAATATAGACTCGCAAACCTTATTCTCCTGCTCGCGCTTGTCCCGCTGGCCAGGCTGGCTTTGCACGCGCCGAGTCTTACCGCGCAGGTGCAAAGCGACAACAAGCCATCGGTGAGTGGGGCAGTGCCGCCCAAGAGCTGGGTCGATAAGGACACCGGTCATCGCGTGTGGCGCGTATCCGACGAGCCCAACTCCGGCGCGTTCTACTTCAATGTGAACGCCTTCACCCCAGACAACAAGCAGATGGTTTACAACTCTCCGGATGGAATTCGTGTGCTCGATCTGGATACCATGACGACCAAGATGCTGGTGCCGAACCCACCCGCGCCGGCTCCCGTAACAACGGATGCTGCGGCGAGCGGGCAAGCGGGGCGTGGCGGTCGCGGCGGCGGTGGAGCGCGCGCCATTGTGGTTGGCCACAAGACCAACAGCATCTTCTTTACGCGCATGGACCCGGTGACGCGCAGCAATGCGGTATACAAGGCCGACACCAACACCGGTACCGTGACCAAGCTGATCGACCTGCCGCCGGGAGTCAGCATCTCCAGTGTGAATGCCGACGAGACGCTGGGCGTAGGGACCTACAATGCGGCGGACTGCCCGGGCGGCAATCCCAATGCCCCCCATGCGTTTGTGGCAGCGCGGGCCGGAGGACGTGGTGGTGGCCGGGGTGGTCGTGGGGCACAACCGTTGCCAGGCTCTCCTTCTGTTGCTGGAGCTGCCGCTGCTGCCGCCAACCCAACGCTGGGCGGGGCCAATGTGCAGTCGGATGACAAGGGAGCGATGATGGAACGGCGCCTTGCAGCGCACATTCCGGTGGTCATGTTCACCATCCGGCTGACGCCGGGACCGAATGGCCAGAAGGCAGGGACCATCAAAGTGCTCTTCCACTCGACCGACTGGATCGGCCATATGCTCTTCTCTCCCACCGACCCCAATCTCATCCTGTACTGCCATGAGGGCATGTGGCAGAAGGTGGACCGCATCTGGTTGATCCACACGGATGGGACCCATAAGCAGCTCATCCACAAACGCACTATGGTGATGGAGATTGCCGGGCATGAGTTCTGGGGATTGGACGGCAAGACCATCTGGTACGACTGGCAGTATCCCAAGGGCGAGGACTTCTTCGTCGCCAGCTACAACCTGGAGACACATAAGCGCCTTGCCTATCACCTACAGCGCAACGAGTGGTCGATCCACTTCAACCTGACCAAGGACCTCGACCTGTTCTGCGGCGATGGCGGCGACTCCGGGCAGGTGGCGCAGGCACCGGACGGCGAGTGGATTGAACTGTTCCGTCCGCAGATGATTGGCGGCACCGAGGGGGCGCTGAATGGGCCTAACTTCTTTCAGCCGGGGGTCTTCCACTCGGAGCATCTGGTCAACATGGCCCACCAGAACTATCGCGCCGAGCCGAACCCACGCTTCTCGCCTGACAAGAAGTACGTGTTATTTACCAGCAATATGTTCGGCCGCAGCTATGTGTTCGCGGTCGAAGTCGCCAAAGCCGCCGACCTCGCCGGCGCTGTATCCACGCCGGAGTTGGCCACCCAGTTCAATCCCGTCATGCCCACGCCGACAACGACTGAAAAATGATCCCGGCGAGGGCATAGTGCGCATAGTATGGATACGGGTTTTCCGGCCCTCGATCCTGGAGGTCTGGGAAACCGTACGGACAGGAACTGCACATCCCTGCATCAACCCATGAGGACCACCATGCGCCGCCACTCTCTTCTTCTCGTTGCTCTCGTCGCCCTTCCGCTCGCCCTTCATGCCGCGCAGGCTACCGCACCCGCCGCAACCCACGCCGTCGCGCCGCAACAGCCTCGCGCGATTCAGCAGTTCACCGCGGGATGGCGATTTATCCAGGCCGACGCCAAGGGCGCGGAGCAAGCCAGTTTTAACGACTCCTCATGGAAGCCGGTTACGCTGCCCCACGATTGGGCGATTGCCGGGCCGTTCCTGGAAGACGCTCCTTCGCGCGGAGCCGGGGCCTTTGCGCCCACCGGCATCGGCTGGTACCGCAAGACATTCACGGTCCCCGCGATGGATGCCAAGCCAAACGCTGCGCGCCGCACGTTCGTCGTCTTCGACGGCGTGATGGCCAACAGCGATGTCTATCTGAATGGGCAACTGCTGGGCCACAGGCCCTACGGCTATGTGAGCTTCACATATGAGCTGACGCCTCACCTGCTGGCCGGCAAGAATGTGATCGCAGTGCGCGTGGACAACTCGCAGCAGCCGGCGTCGCGCTGGTATCCGGGAGCAGGCATCAACCGCCAGGTTCGCCTGGTGACCACCAGCGATACCCACATCATTCCCTGGGGCACCTTCGTCACTACTCCCGCAGTCTCCGCTGAATCGGCGACCATCCACATTCGCGCCACAGCGACTAACGAATCTGCGGCGGCTGCAAAACTCTCGCTGCGTGTACAGCTAACCGGGCCGAACGGCGCGACCATCACGACCACCAAGCCAATTACCTCTGAATCCACGGAGATCGCTGCCGGTGCCACTGCCGACCTGAACGCCGAGACCACC
>CAWERM010000160.1:0-10837 GCA_963810995.1 uncultured Acidobacteriaceae bacterium
CCGCCGCAATCTCTTCCTGGGCCGCTGGATCAAGCACGGCGGCTTCTATCCCGACCCCAAGCTGCGCCTCTTCCGCCGCGCCACGGCCAGATTCGCCACGACGCTGCAGTTTGAAGAGCGCCCCGTGCATGAGACGATCTCCTTCGACGGCAAGACAGCCACGCTGGACCATGACCTCATCCACCACGCCTACCCGACACTGGAAAACTACCTTGAACACATGGACCGTTACAGCACACTGGGCAGTGAACTGCTGGTGGGCGCGGGCAAGGTGAGCCGTTCGTGGCCGGCGTTCCTCTGCAATGTTGTGCTGGTTCCGAAGCTGACATTTCTTTGGAACTACATCTTCCGCCTGGGATTTCTGGACGGTCGCGAGGGGTTGCTGTTGCACCTCTACCAGGCCGCATACACCAGTTGGAAGTACGCCAAGGCATGGCAGGCCGCGCGCACATCGAAGCTATAGTTGCATCTACTCTGTCCCCCACGCCTCCAGCTCAATCAAGGCGCACCATTTGCTTGGGTCTGTGGGGACAAGATGGGTTAGACGCAGCCAGCTGGTGCGTCGAGCAGGAAAAGAAAACTCCTGAAACTCGGTGGTCGGTGCCAGCAGAATAGGGATGTGGCTTCCATCGGAGAACTCAACGTCTGCGCTCTTCCATGTGCTGTCGTGGGGGAAGTCGGCGCGCAACATCAGGCGAATCTTGTCCACAGTGACGGGACGGCCAAAGTCCACCTTCCACCACACGCCGGGTATTAATTCCGGGCCCCAGGACTGGTACGGCCACACTCCATGATGGCCGTTCTGGCTCACCCCGTCGATCGCATTGCGGGCTTCAAAGTCGAAGAGATTGCGGGCTACGCTGCTGGAGGTGGCGTGAGGGAAGATCGCGGAATCGGGCCGGGGCTGATCGCAGGGATTCAGCGCGAGGTTTCGATAGCCGTGGCGCTCCTGCTCGGTCATGGTGCGAAGCACCACTCGATGCGAATCGCCGGAGAAAGTATCCGGCGCATGGGCGCTGCCTGTCTCTTGCTCCTCGCGACCGTAGGGGATCTGGTATGCGAGAGATGCTGGATGGGGCACATAAATCAGGCACTCGGGCATAGCTTGATCCACTCGCAGAACCATCTCCTGCGGTCCTGAGAAGAAAATGCGGTCGCCCGGTTGATAGGCACGATGGAACACCAGGGAGGCCGAAGCAGATTGCGAGTCGGTGGTTGCATCCGAATCGCTGACACGAATACCGCTTTGGTTCTGCACCTCGATGTGTAGTGCAGCGACGGCAGGTTGCTGCGCGGATAGGACTCTGCCGGTCAGAAGCAATATGACGCTCAACTGCACGCGCAATCTCGATTTCATCGGCTGCCTGCGGCCTCCATCATGATGCAAAAGGCCTGAGCCTCGGTGGATGGGCCGGGACGGTCGAAGCTGGGTGCGCCGCACGCGCCCTGAACGAAGCCGTCGGAGTCCATCTTCAGCCGCGCCGCCGCACGCATGCGATCGGCATGGGAGCGATAGGTGGCGGCAAGCCAGCCGGCTGAGACACCTTCATAGATCGAGAACGCAAGCATCTGCGCCAGATTTGTTTCTACGAAGGTTGCGGGCTGATCGATCACGTTGTGAAAGAGGCCGTCGGGACGCTGGCAGGCGAGACAGCCATCCATGATGCCGCGAGCAAAATCCGCCACACGCTGCCTGTCGGCCCGGCGCTCTTTCGGCAAGCTACGCCACACGCGCGCCAGCCCCGCCGCAGCCCATCCGTTGCCGCCGCCCCAGATGTTGCCGTCCTTCAGTTGATGCTTCTGGTCGTCCCAGATATGCGCGAGCAACTGCTTGTCCGGATTCCAAAGCCGCTTCCGATAACCCTCGATCTGCGACAACGCCTCGTCATGGAATCCCATCGCCGCCAGAAACGGCGCGGCGCAATTGAAGCCGTCGGACCACATTTCGGGCCGCGGAAGACGTGGTAGAGAACGCCCTCCAAGTTGCGCGGCGCCTTGTCGCGGATCCAGTCGAGCAGGCCCTGGACGGCATCGCGGATCTGCGCATCTCCGGTCCACTCGGCGGCGCGCGCATAGGCTTCGCCGCCCATGGCAGGGTCGGTGGGTCCGCCGCTGACAACCACGCCCAGACGTCCATCGGGCGTGCGCTGGACCATCGCCGCCTTGGTGAGCAGAATGACGGCGTCGCGGTCGCCCGCTTCAAGCGCGGCCTGGGCCAGAATTCCCTGCTCCCAATCGCGCCGCTGCATAGCCATGGCAGCCGCCGTGGCCAGTTCGATTCTGCGCGCACTTTCAGTTTGCTCGTCAGTGTTCGAGGCGCTTCGCGCCGGACCGCTTGCCGTTTGCGCACTTGCTTCTTGAAGGATTGCCATTGGAGCACTAAGCGCCACAGCCGATTGCAAGAAAGTTCGTCGGTTCATGGAATGGCCCCGCCATGAGATGCCAAGCACAACAAGTCTCGACGATGAGACCGCGCATGTCCATGGTCTTTATGGACAAATTTACCAGGGCAGCGCTTCATCCATGTGGAAGTATCCGCCGGTCGGTCCGTCGTCGGGCAGGGTTGCCAGGCGCACCGAAGTCATTGCGCCATCGACCAGCCCAAGCGGAGCGCGAGGGCCGCCCATGTCTGTCCTCACCCAGCCTGGATGAATCGAGTTCACCTTGATTTGGGTCCCCTGCAACTCATGTGCCAGGTGGAGGGTGAACGAGTTCAACGCCGACTTGGACGCATCATACGAAAACGTCTTAGTGGCATAGATCTGCGATCCCTTGGGTGCAAGCAGGCTGAACGAGCCCTGCGCACTCGACACGTTCACAATCCTTCCCGCCTTGCTCTTTCGGATCAACGGCAGCAATGTCTGTGTCAGTTCCACGACCGCAAAGAAGTTTGTATCGAATGTATCGCGCAGTGTCTTTGCCGGGGTCGTACTCGTCTCCAGCTTCGCTCCCTGGTCCAGATTGATGGCTGCATTGTTGACCAGGATGTCGAGCCGGCCAAAGCCTTTTTCGATCATTTCTACCGCGGCCTTTCGGTCGGCATCACTGTTCACCACGTCCAGCTTCAGATCGCGCGCGCGTCGATGCCTCTGCTTCTTCAGCTCCGCCGCAGCTGCTTCACCCTTCTCCAGGTCGCGCGCTCCCACCAGAACAGTGATGCCCAGCGCGCCCAGTTGCCGCGCCGTCTCCAATCCGATCCCCTTGTTCGCGCCGGTAATCAGCGCAATCTTTGCCTTCGCATCGCTCATCGAATCAGGTCTCCCTCTGAAAATTCAGTCCTGCGTATCAGATGCTATAACGCTGCATGGGATGCCGCCGCGCTCAGCAGCGCCGCATACTTCCTGGGCATGGTGCAGCGCTTCATGTCGCGGCCAACCACCACATGCACGGTCTCGCCCTCGCACAGCAGCAGGCCATCCACCGCGCGCAGGACACGGTAACTGAAGCGCACCACCGGGCCGCGCACACCGGAAACCGTGGTCTCGACGATCAGCTCCTCGTCGTATCGCGCCGGGGCCTTGTAGCGCGCAGTGGCCTCCACCACGGCCATCAGGCAGCCTTCTTCGATCTCCATCTGCTTGTAGTCCAGGCCGCGCTGGCGCATCAACTCTGAACGGCCCACCTCGAACCACACCAGGTAGTTGGCGTAGTAGACCACGCCCATCTGGTCGGTCTCCGCATAGCGTACGCGCACACGCGTCTCGCCCACAACTTTATGCGCTGCTTCGTCTTTACTCATGCCTCCAGTCTACCGAAAGCACGCCTTGCCGCTGCGTTCGGATACTGGGGATTGCAATAGTATCGGATTCAACGCATCAGACCCCTGCGCCGCCGCATCTCGGACTGGTCGCGCACATCCGCCAGTGCATTCAACACAAAGAGGACCAGCACAACCACGTCCAACAGGCAGAGCACCTGTATTCGCAGCGGTTGCCGCATGGTCCAATCGTTGCAGGAAACTTCGATGGTGCGCGTGCCCGAGACCACCCACTCCGACCTGGGCGCTGTTTTGTCCCCCGCCAAAAAGCGCGAGCAGTCATCCTGCCGCGAGCCGGACCACAACCGAATCCCCGTGGCCAGCATCAGCCCCAGCAGCAGAGAGAACAACGTCACGCGCGAGATCACGCCTGCAACCTCCGGATCGAATCTACTCAAGCATATAAGACGGACGCATCCTGCTCCGAATGCAGTAGCATCGAATCAGTATGATCACACTACAATCCACCGATGCACTGCTGGCCGTCGACCTGCAGAACGACTTCTGCCCTGGCGGCGCGCTGGGAATCGCGGGCGGCGACGAGATTGTGCCTGTCGTCAACACACTGGCGCAAAGATTCGCGCATGTCCTTTTAACCCAGGACTGGCATCCGCCCGCGCACATCTCGTTTGCCAGCGCGCACCCCGGCGCAAAGCCATACCAGATTTTCGCCGCACCCTACGGCGCGCAGACCCTGTGGCCAGACCACTGCATCCAGAACTCGCACGGTGCGGAATTCCATCCCGCTCTCAATGTTCCTCACGCCGAGCTGGTGTTGCGCAAGGGCTTTCGCCCCAACATCGACACCTACTCCGCATTTCTGGAGAACGACCACTTCACCCCCACCGGACTGGCCGGCTACCTACGCGAACGCGGCCTGACCAGGCTGTTTTTGTGCGGACTGGCCTACGATTTCTGTGTGCGCTTCTCCGCCATCGACGGCACGGCACTGGACTTCGAGTGCATAGTCATCGAAGACGCCACCCGCGCAGTCAAGCTCCCCGGCAGCATCGACGCCACCCGCCAGGCCTTCGCCGAAGCGGGCATCCAGCGCATTCAGTCCGAAGAAATCCTGGGCAGCTAGTCAATCGCCGCAGATTGCCGAACCCCACGCGCTGTTAACTCGCGTGGTTCCACTTTGGCTTTCTTCCGGTTTTCTTCGGGAATCTTTGGCAATACCCCTTGACTACGGCGATACCCGGTGTCACTCTAGGTGCATCGCAAACCTCCGTTATCGGACGTGAGCGCCGCGGTCCTTGCTCTGGGTCCGCCCGCAACTACAACTGATGGCAACCATGATGGCGTCCGTCGAACAACGGGAGGTTCTCCGTTGCGACCATTGCAGTCTGGTGCAATTCCGCACAGCCAACTCGCTCTGCCGGCGTTGCCATAAGTGTCTTGAGGTGGAGCTGCCGGTAGCCGAACCGGCCCCACTCACGCTGGTTCCCCCATTGCCGGAGAAAGAAAGCGGCCTGCAGGTTGCCACCGCGGTGCGCGATCTTCGCCACGTGCGCAACCTCTCGCAGCGCCAGCTTGCCGCGCGCATGGGAGTGCCACGCACATACATCTCCAAGATCGAGAATGGCAAGGCGATGCCGACGCTAGGCTCACTCGATCGACTGGCGCGCGCCTTGAAGGTGGACATCAGCGCCCTGCTGCGCGATGCCAACATGCGCCACTCCGACGAGACCGCTGTACTCACCGCCGACCCATTTCTCGCCGAGATTGCCGCCTACACCTCGCAGCTCACCGAGTTGCAACGCTCCATCTTCCTCAACCACGTCCGCGAACTGGCCGCCGGAAGACGGCGCACTGCATAAGTTGCATAGCTCAACCCCGTTTCAATAGAGGGGTCATTGCATCGTTGTAGTTCATTGCCAGGCCGAAAAGGGTATGCTAGCTTCATACCCTGTGAGGTCGCCTCCGCTTGCGCGAAACCACATCCAGGTCGGTCTTCCAACCCTGCTCCCGCCTCCACGAGCTCTCGGCGGAGGAGGCAGCGGTCTACCGCCAGCTCGATCCAGTCAGGATTCCACAGCACGTCGCCATCATCATGGACGGCAACGGACGCTGGGCAGGCAAGCGCGCCCTGAAGCGATTCCTGGGCCATCAGCAGGGCGCGGAGAGTGTGCAGTTTGTGGTCGAGACGGCCTCGCGCATCAACCTACCGTTCATCACGCTCTATGCCTTCTCGCTGGAGAACAACCTGCGCCGTCCCAAGTCCGAGGTCAACTTCCTGATGAAGCTGCTACGGAGCTATCTGGTGGGCAATGTGCAGCGCATGAACGACAACAACGTCCGCATGGAGTACATCGGGCGCATCCACGAGCTGCCCAGCGAAGTCCAGGAGACGATGCAATGGGCCACCGAGGCCACGGCAAAGAACACCGGCACCACGCTGACCCTGGCCCTGAACTATGGATCGCGGAGTGAGATTGTGGACGCGACGCGGACCGTTATCACGGGATTAATTGCAGAAGCACATACGCGTGGGTGCTCGCTGGAAGACCTGCTGCAGGTGGATGGCCTCGATGCTCGTCTCGACGAGCACCACATCACCGACGCGCTCTACACCCGCCACATGCCCGATCCTGACCTGGTGATCCGCACCTCCGGCGAGAAGCGCATCTCTAACTTTCTTCTCTGGCAGATCGCCTACTCGGAGCTATTCATCACCGACCGGCTGTGGCCGGACTTCCGCGGCATCCATCTGCTGGAGGCCATCCTGGACTACCAGCACCGCGAGCGCCGCTTTGGAGGCCTGGGCGAGAGCTTCACCGACGAGGATCTGGATACCTTGCAGCCCGCCACCGAAGTAGCTGAAGAGATCGTTACCAAACTCACCCCCAAGCAGCTTGCCCCACGCTGAGGAATTTGTCTGCGCGTTTACAACCGCCCGTCGCGGCGTGCGGCGTCATACAGTGATAACCCGATGAGCGTTTTGCCGTCGTGGATCTTACCCTCGGCGATCATCTTCATCGCCTGTGACAGAGGCATGCGCAGCACCTCGATCTGCTCGTCCAGTTCGGGCGTTGAGGTGCCTTCGCGGATATCGCGCGCAAGATAGATCTGCATCCACTCGCCCAGGAAACCGGGGCTGGCGAAGTAGCGGATCAGCATGGTCCAGCGGCGAGCGCGGAAGCCGGTCTCCTCGATCAGCTCGCGTTTGGCCGCGGCCAGCGGAGCCTCGCCCGCATTGCGGCTGCCCGCCGGCAGCTCGATCAAATACTGTCCCGCCGCGTGGCGATACTGCCGCTCCAGAATCACGTCGGGATCGGCTGGATTCTTCCGCTCATCCACCGCCAGCATCACCACCGAGCCGTTGTGGTGGATCACGTCCTTTATGTGCCGGTGTCCATCCGGCTCTTGCAGCGTGTCTGTGAAGACGTTGAATACCCTGCCCTGGAACGACAGCTTCGAAGAGAGCAGCTTCACTTTGGCCACATGCGGCTTCTTCGTAACAGGCTTGGTTGCAGCTGGCTTCTTCGCGGCTGGCTTCTTTGCGGCGAGCTTGGCAGTGGAGACTTTTACGGACTTGGATTTGATTGCAGAGGCGCACATAGGTCTACGGTATCATCCAGCATCGAGCGTGTAGAAGCTGCATCCAATCTGAGGCATCCATAACTGCCGCGCGCCGTACTTAGTGCGGTCAAGCTAACATGAAAGCTGGCCCCGGTGAGCTGACCCGCGGTTTGAGGAATTGATGAGTACCGACTGTATCCCCATTGCTTCGCTGCCGAACATTACCGAACTTTTCCGCGACTTCCTCGACATGGGTGCCAGCGATGCGAATTCTTCTCTGAGCCAGTGGTATGGAGCAGACCCGCTGGGCAGTGCGTGGATGAAGCCGCCTGCCGTAAGCCCTCAGGCCACAGCCCTGGCCGACGCGCTTGAGCGGCAGAGCATCGCGTTTGGCGCGGGACCAGCCACGCTAGCTAACATCGCAAAGTTGCACGCAGGCGCTCGGGCCGTCGTAACGGGCCAGCAGGTTGTGCTGCTGGGTGGCCCGCTGCTGACGCTTCTGAAGGTTGCCACCGCGGTTGCGCGCGCGAAACAGGCGACTACAGCTACCGGCATCGAACACGTTCCAATCTTCTGGCTGGCGACGGAAGACCACGACCTCGAAGAGGTGGACCAGGTTTCGCTTCTGAGCAAGTTGTCAGTCGAAACGCTGCACCTTGCAGCGGAACTCGCGCACAATACAGCGCCCATGGGCAATATGGCGCTGCCTGGATCCATCGATACACAGCTCGATCAGGCCAGCGAGCTGCTGCATCATGCCCCCATCTGCGATCTGTTGCGCGAGTGCTACGGTTATCAGCCCGCAAACAGCCCCGGCCCTACCTTCGGCAGCGCCTTCGCACGCCTGATGTTGCGCCTCTTCGCCGAGCATGGCCTCATTGTGATGGATGCCTCGGGGCGCGAATTCCATAAGCTAGGTGCCTCCACACTGCGATACGCCATCGAGCACGCAGAGGAACTCGAAGCCGCACTCCTTGCGCGCACGGCAGAGTTGGAATCCGCGGGCTACCACGCGCAGGTGCTGGTCAAGTCGGGAGCTTCGCTGCTCTTTCTCATCAGCGATGTGGATGGCGCGCCGAACCGCCAGGCCCTGCACCGCTTGCCGGGCGGAAGCTGGACGGCTGGTACGGGAAGCTCCGCAACGTCCTACTCGACCGCCGATCTGCTAGCGATTCTGGATGCATCGCCCGAACGGCTCAGCCCCAATGCGCTGCTTCGCGCTGTCTTTCAGGACACAATCCTGCCCACTACGGCTTATATCGGCGGGCCCGCCGAGGTTGCCTACTTTGCGCAGAGCGCCGTGGTCTATCAGCGCATTCTTGGCAGCATCACGCCCATCCTGCCGCGCCTTTCGGCCACGCTGATCGAGCCGGTCATCGCCGCGGTGATGGCGCAGCACGAAGTCAGCCTGACGGATGCAATGTGTTCTTCTGACGAGTTGGCCCTGAGACTGGCCGCGCGCTCCATGCCCATCGAGGCCAAGCGCCGCCTAGCCGACGCAGGCAACGCACTCGATAAGGCGCTGACTGCTGCGCAGGAGTATCTGGGCGGATTGGACGCCAGCCTGGGCCGTGCAGCCGATGTTTCCGCCTCCAAGATGCGTTACCAAATGGACCGCCTGCGCCGTCTAGCCGCCACCACCGAGATGCAACGCGAGGCCAGCCTGCGCAAGCACGCCGACGCCATAACACTGCACCTCTTTCCCAATGGCCAATTGCAGGAGCGTGTTCTGGCCGGGGTATGGTTCCTGGCCGCGTGGCAGTCCACGCACAGCGACTCACCTGATTCTGCTTTGAGCGCCGGGCTTATCGCGCGCCTGGTAGAAGAGGCTGCCAGCCAGCGACCCGACCATCTCGTCATCTGGCTGTAGTATTTCCGTCCTTACAACTCACAACTTACAACTGTCTTACAATGGTTCCCGACGAGGTGAAGCAACATGGGCATGAGCGATGAAGCGTTTGAGGTGAGTTGTCCCGACTGTGGAACGATGCTGAAGGTCGATCCGGTGACGCGTGCCATCATCAGCCATACGCCCGCACCGCGCAAGCGCATGTTCGAGGACTTCAGCGACGCCGCCCGCGCCGCGCGCGAGGCCGACGCACGTCGCGATTCCATCTTTGCCCAGTCCGTCGACGCGCAGAAGCACAAGGACGACCTGATGGCCAAGAAGTTCGCCGAAGCCGTCAAGAAGGCCAAGGAAAAACCAATGACCGACCGTCCCCTCCGCGACTTCGACCTGGACTAGAGATCCATCGCCTACGGTTTGAACGGCTCGTCCGCCGAAGGGCCGTAGACTCCTGGAACGGGAAGGTCGTTCAGCCGCAGATAGACGCCAAGCTGCGCGCGGTGGTGGATGAGGTGGTTGAAGAACATGTGGCGGAAGGCCAGCGAGCGCGGGCTGTTGGAGATGACGTGCTCGCCGAAGGAGAACTTCCACGACGTAGCCATGTCGGCGTCGGAGGCGGCAGCCAGCGCGGTGCGGGCCTCGGCTGCAGCGGCATCGAAGGTGGCCAGCGTGATATCGCGGGTGCGGAAGGTCATGTCGGGATGCGGTATGTCAGTGTTGGCCATGTCGAGGCTCGGCGTGGTCAGGATGACCTTGCCGAAGGCGGGCAGCGTGGCCACATGCATGGCCAGCTTGCCCATGGCCATGGACTTCTCGTGCGGCTTGTAGTCGGGCTTGTCTTCCGGCACGCGTTCCAGTGAGCGCCGCGTCATGCCCATCTCCATGTCATAGTCCTGCAGCAATAATTCCGCAGTAGTCATATGGGTCTCCTTTGTGCGTTAGATTCCATGCGTTCTGATTTAGATTCCGGTAATGTTGAATCCGCAGTCGACGAATGTAACCTCGCCGGTGATGCCGCTGGCCAGCGGCGAGCAGAGGAAGAGCGCGGTATTGCCGACCTCCACCTGCTCTACGTTGCGGTGTAGCGGAGCGCGCAGGGTGACGGCGTCCAGTATCTGGTTGAAGTCGCCGATGCCGCGCGCCGCCAGCGTGCGAATCGGTCCGGCGGAGATGGCGTTGACGCGGATGTTCTTCCCACCCAGCGAGGCTGCCAGATAGCGCACTGTGGCCTCGAGGGCAGCCTTGCATACACCCATCACGTTGTAGTTGGGGAAGACTTTTTCAGAGCCATAGTAGGTAAGGGTCAGGATCGATCCACCATCGGTCATCAGCGGCGCGGCAGCGCGCGACAGCGCAATCAGCGAGTAGACGCTGACGTCGTGGGCGATGCGGAAGTCCTCGCGCGCGGTCAGCAGGAAATCGTTCTTCAGTGCGTCGGGCGGAGCAAACGCAACCGAATGAATAAGGATGTCGATCTTCGGAATCGGAAACGCCGCGGCGATCTGCGCGAAGACCGCGTCAATCTCTTGGTCGCGAGAAACGTCGCATTGGAAGGCGCGCCCGGAGCCGGTCTGGCCGAGGTCCACGAGTAACTGCTCGGCTTCAACTTTTAGCCGTTCCGACTGGTAGGAGAGCACCAGGGTTGCGCCCGCCTCGGCCAGCTTCTGGGCCACGCTGTAGGCAATACTCCGTTTATTGGCCAGGCCGAAGAC
>CAWERM010000161.1:0-6529 GCA_963810995.1 uncultured Acidobacteriaceae bacterium
CAAGGCCATTCAGGCAGCTATCGACGACTGCAGCAAATCCAAAGGGGGAGGAACCGTTACGCTGAGCGGCGGCACGTTTTTGAGCGCGCCCATAGTGCTGAAGGACAACGTCACACTCGAACTGGCCACCGGGGCAACGCTGCTTGGCTCGCCCGATCACAACGATTATCCGCAACTGGAAGTCTTCCGCGCGCCGGGCCGCCAGTCGCTGGTGAGCGCCGACCACGCCAGTAACATCGCCATCACGGGCGGCGGTGTGATTGACGGCAACGGGCAAAGCTGGTGGACAGAGGCACGCAGCACACCGGGCTCGGGCATCGTGGGCGTGGGTGTCTTTCGGCCGCGGCTGGTTGTATTCAACTACTGCCAGCACATCCGCATGGAAGGTGTCACTGTGCAGAACTCGCCGAGCTGGCAGATCGTTCCCTACTACTCGGACGATATTGTCATCCGTAACATCAAGGTGCTTGCTCCCTATCCCTCGCCCAACACCGATGCCATCGATCCCTTCAGCTCCAGCAATGTGGTCATCGACCACGTCTATGCCGACACAGGCGATGACAATGTAGCGATCAAGAGCGGTGAGATTAACTCGCCCGGACCGGATTCGCCAAGCAGAAACATTACCATCACCGACTGCGATTTCGAACACGGGCACGGACTGTCGATTGGCAGCGAGATCGCGGGTGGAGTGCAGAATGTCCATGCCGAGCGCATCCACTTTAAGGGGACGGACCAGGGAATTCGCATCAAGTCTGGGCGCGACCGCGGCAACGACGTCTCCCAGTTCTCCTTCAAGGACCTAACCATGGAGGATGTGAAGACGGCGATCCTCATCACGGAGTATTATCCGCACCCTGCGCCCGCGGGTGAGGTGCCGGCCGAGCCGGTGGGGCGGCTGACGCCAAAGTTCCATAACTTCACCATCGAAAATGTAAAGGCTACAGGGAGCGATTCGGCGGGGACGATTGTTGGCCTGCCGGAGTCGCCGGTGCTGGGACTCATCATGAAGAACGTGCATATCGCGGCGAAGACAGGATTGTCGATCGCCTATGCAACGGTGAGCATGAACGACGTGGTGGTGACGCCGGTGACAGGCGAAGCCATGAAGATTGCCCCCACCGCGACGGTCAAGATCGTGAAGTAATTGTCCTTGAATTATTCTCGTTGCTTGCTCTAGGGGGTGGTGCACACGCTCCAAGTCCGCCTGCTCATACGGTACTTCCGGCATATTACCTTCGATGCCTGCGCCATTATATTGCCTGAATCCGCGACAGAGATGTATGGGAATACAGCAAAGACGTACCCTCCGGCAACCTTTGACGAAAAACAGGGAGACGGAGGTGGTGCGGTATGGCGTCGCCAGGGGCAGTGCGATTTGCGTGCGTACTTGCATTGGTCTTCGGATTTCGCACGACGGATGGCGGGGTTGCGCAGGAGCCTGCGCAGGCCGCTCTTCCCCAGGCCTTGCCAGCTCAGGGTGTAACCGACGCGCTTCATGCGATGTCCCGGCTGGCGGACGTGATCTTTGCCGGGCAGGTGGTCGCGGTACGCCGCATCGATGGTGAAAACGGCGGCACAGGCGTAGTGGAGATCCAGTTTGCGGTTGAGGATGCGGTCCGTGGTGACTGCGGCAGCATCTACACGTTGCGCGAGTGGGCTGGCCTTTGGCCGGCCGGCGAAGGGCCGTTTCGTGTGGGCCAGAGGTTTCTCATGTTGCTCCATGCGCCAAGCGCGGCGGGATTGAGTTCTCCGGTTGGCGGGATGGATGGGGCAATTCCGATACGTGGCATTGGGCAGACGCAGACGCCGGGCACGGCAGAAACAGCTTCTGCAAGGACCGTCGCGGCCAACACAGGTTCGGCAGGGAGCTCCGCGTCGCAAGAGGTCCGCGTTGTGGACCTGCGCTGGGTAGGAACAAGGGTGGTTCAGCCCTTGTCGTACAGAACTACACCGGTTGTGAATCCAGCCGCAGTGCCTGTCTCCGTGGATGCAGATGCAGCGCGATCGAACTCCGCCTCCGGTTCGCGGGCCGCCAAGCTTGGGCCCTCCGATGACGGAACGTCTTTTGCTCCTATCGATGCGGCAACCGCTTCCGTCTTGCAGGCCACGGCGTATGGCACAGTTCTGGGAATGCTGCGCGGTTGGGAGAAGTCCGATCATGCCTCGCACTGACGCAAAGAGCAGAGTAGGAGAATTTCGCTGGACGCGATCTGGACTCTGGCAGCGGCTGTCGATTGCTTTAGGCCTGTTGATGGGAGCGGCTGTGGCGCAGGCGAGCGGGCCGCGCTGGGTCACTGGACCGCCGTATTTCACCGGGCCCGGCGGCAATCCGGTGACGTGGTACATAACCAATCCTCTCTACTTCACCGATCCTGGCGACCTGAGCGCGTACGTGGGCAACGCAGCCGCGAACACGCTGGTAGCCTCGGCAGCCGGCGTGTGGAATGTGCCGACCTCGGCCATGACGATCGCATATGGCGGCGCTCTAGCGGAGCATGTCAGCGGGGCGAATGCCTACTTTGGCAGCAATGGGCCTATATTTCCGGCGGATGTACAGAGCGGCAACTATGCGGCCATACAGATTGCTGTGATCTACGACAGCGATGGCTCCGTAACGGACATGCTACTGGGCGGCGGAGCCAGCAGCCCCGCGGAGTGCCGTCAGAACGCGGTGACGGAGAGTGTGGACTCCATTGTTCCTGCAGGGTCCATACAGCATGCCATCCTGATATTGAACGGACGATGCACTGGGCCAGCGCCCGAGCAGCAGTTGCAGATACAGTACCAGTTGCAGCGCGCCTTCGGGCGAGTGCTTGGCCTGGGATGGTCGCAGACCAACGACAACGTATTCACCCGTAATCCGCAACCGACCTACAACCAGGCGATGTACTGGCCGATCCTGCATCCCATCGACATAATCTGCGGTCTTTATACCTACCAGTGCCTGCCCCAGCCGTTCACCCTGCGCGACGACGATGTCTCGGCGATCTCGGGGCTGTACCCAATGCGTGTTCAGGACCAGTTTCCATCCACGCCGCCAGGGCCGGGCAAGATATGGAGCTATCAGCAGGCCAGTGTAGCGGATGGCACTGTAAGCTTTCCCACCGGCCAGGGTATGCAGGGCGTGAACGTTCTGCTGCAGCGTAACCGGGGCGGAGTCGCCAGTCCGGAACCCTGGTACGACGTTTCCGCCGTGACTGGCAGACAGTTCCAGCAGAATGCCGGGAACCCGGTGACCGGGGCCATCTCCGGATTGGCCGGAAGCATGGGTAGCAACAGCCTCCAATGGGAGGGCTATTACATGATGGCGTGGATCCCTGACATCGACCCTTCGACCGCGGGCAACGGCCCCATGATGGGTACTTTAACGACCGAGGCGGTCAATCCTCTTTACATCGGGGAATACTCAGTGGGGCCATACGTCGCGGGAAACGTAGAGCCGTCGGGTGCCCCGCAGTTCGTGTTGGCCAGCAATACATTGCGGCCTTATAAGTACGGATATAGCGCGGTGGTGACCAACCTTGCGCCCAGCGATGCTGCCGGAAATTGCAACACCGGCGGCGATGGCACGGAGTCGGGGCCGCTGCCGGTTGCTGCGGGCGGATGGTGGACCGGAGTGCTGTGCGCGCATGGGCACACGGCGTGGTCCAGCTTCACCGCGAAGGCGGGGCGGACGGCAACGCTGGAAGTGACAGCACTCGATGAGAGCGGATTCGCTACCACTGCCAAGGCGATGCCTCTGATCGGCGCCTGGTACGCGTCCGACCCCACGGGAACGCTGCCCACGGCAGGCGCGACTCCATCGGCGTTCAATACCATCACCCTGGGCATGACGGCGACCGGCGTGGCAACGACCCAGGCTGAAGGTCTGCGCTTCGTTATCGCGGATATGCGCGGCGACGGCCGGCCGGACTACGCCTATCATGCGCGGGTGCTCTATGCGGACACGGTCCAGCCTGTCAATACCAGCGTCAGCGGCGGTCAGATCACGATTACAGGAATGGGATTTCGCGCGGGCAATGTGGTGAAGGTGAACGGCGTGTCGGCAACCGTGTCCAGTTGGACAGCGACGACGATCATTGCTGTGGCACCGCCGCAGAGTGTCTTCCCCTCGAATCCCGCCGGGCCGGTTGATATCGAAGTGGTCGATCTCTCCACTACGGGGACCACCGTGATGTCTGGCGCGCTCACCTATGGCGGAACCGCCCCCGATCGGATGATGCTGGTCTCCGCGCCGTCGGGCACGGTCGCGGTGGGAACGATAGCGACAGTGCCGTTCGCCGTGCGAGTGTTTCTAGGCGATGGGGTGACACCGGCGGTGGGGCTGCCTGTCACCTTTTCTGCGAGTGGCGCGGCGGTACAATTCGCGGCGTGCAATGCCGGCAGTTGCGTGCTAATGACGGATGCAACCGGGCTGGCTTCCACCATGGTGACACCGACGGCGTTCGGCATGGTGACGATACAGGCGGCAGCGGTGGGAGCCACCCAGTTGGCAACCTTCAATGCGCTAGCCCGCCGCGTGGTTTTGACGCAGACCGATGAATACATAGCAGCGGGCGCGACCGTGGCGTGGACACCGCAGGTGAGCGCCGTACAGAATGGCGCACCGGCAGCGGGCACAACCGTCGCCTGGACGGCCTTGGGCGGAATGACGGTCTCACCCGGATCGAGCACAACTAATTCGCAGGGCATGACGCAGATCGCGGCAGTCGCAGGACCTCTAGCGGCAGGCGCGCAGGCAACCGGGCAAGCATGCGCGTGGACGACCTTGTGCGCGAACTTCGCGACCGTGGCAGTAGCTCCTTCGGCCTGGCGGCTCACCGCAATCAGCGGGGCAGGCCAAACCGTGCCAAGGACAGGGACCTTCGCGCAGGTGGTGCTGATCGTAACGGATGCAAGCGGCGATCCAGTGGCCGGCGCTCCCGTCGCCGTGTATCAGACGGTCAATTCGGCAGCCATGCCGTGTCCGGTGCGCGGGCGCTGCCCGGCGCGGCCGCTGCTTGCCTCCTCGGTCACGGAGGCAGTTTCGGACGACAATGGGCTGGTCAGCGTGGTTCCAATGCAGCTTGCGGACATGGCCGAAATCACCAATGTCGCCGTTGCCACCGGTACGCAGGGCTTCGCCTCCTTGTCCCTCCAACAAGGGCCATGAGGTTGTTTGTCCGGCCGCTCTTCCTCAGACTGCAACTTACGCCGTACACTTATCGCGGTAGATCGGGGCCACCGTATGTTCACGCGCAGCGCAGTTGCAAAACACTTCAACCGCGGATTGGCTGTTCTTGCAGCATGCGTCGCCGTTCTCGCTTCCACGGTTTGCGGTCTTGAACTTAGTGCGCAGAGTCAGGCTCCCGCTGCTTCCACAGCCACTGCCGCTCCCACAGTTGTCGCCGCTCCAATCCAGACGCCTTCGTTCGACGTGATCTCGGTGAAGCCGAACAAGTCCAGCATTGGAGCGCGCGGATTGATCGTTACAGAGTTTACGGCGGACGGATTTCGCGGCGTCAATGTTCCTGTCCACACGCTATTGCTCGAGGCATACGGGCTGCACGAGGGCGAGAGCTTTGGCGAACCGGCGTGGGCTGACTCTGAAGTCTTCGACATTGAGGCAAAGGTTGCTGGGCCTGACGTTGCTGCCTTTACTAAACTCGACTCCAATCGGCGCGAGGCGATGCTTCGTCAAATACTCGTCGAACGCTTCAATATGACTGTCCATTACGAAATCAGGGAGCTGCCGGTCTACGCACTGTCCGTTACCAAGGGCGGGCCGAAGCTTAAGGAGTCTGCGATCGACCCGTCAGTTCCCGCGAGCGCAAGGCGCGGCGGGGGCGTTCGGATGAGCATGGGCATGATCTCGGCCAATGAATGCACCATCCCCTATTTTTTGTCGATGCTCTCGCGCCAGTTGGGCCGCACCATTCTCGACCGGACAGGTCTCACCGGCAACTACGACTTTACCCTCCGCTGGAGTCCCGACAACGGTGCGACCACTTCCTCGAATGCTCCTGACAGCTCTCAGTCCGACTCCCTTCCCTCCATCTTTACCGCCGTTCAGGAGCAACTCGGCCTCAAGCTCGAATCCACCAAAGCCCCAGCCGATGTCTTGGTTGTCGACCACATTGAACACCCCAGCCAAAACTAGATATGCCCGGACGTTATATCTTGGAGTAGGAAGCGTTGCGAGGCAGATGACCGGTCAAGGTATCTGGCCTTTGCATTCGCGCCACTGTCAGGACCGACGTGCAAAGCGCGCGTTCGGTCTGTATGCGATTCACACCCCAGCGAGCTGGTACGTTCGCCTCGGGTCCAGATTTGGAGATCAATGCCAAGAATGATAAGGAAGAAGATTACGATTGCCGCAATGCTGGTGGCTGGAGTGCTCACACTACGCAGCGCGCAGGCCCAAACCAAGCTCGGCCCGGCCGCGCCCGTCACCTACGACAATAAGTACGAGGTATACGGCAGCCTGAACTTCATGAACTTTATGGCAGGCCCGGCCCTGACCCGGCGCATGGATTTTGGCGGCGGC